>NZ_WIVR01000035.1:0-53978 GCF_009600525.1 Pseudomonas sp. FSL R10-1350 | reverse complement strand
CAAGATCAAAAGATCGCGAGCAAGCTCGCTCCTACAAAGCCTTTAAAATCAATCACTTATTTTATGTTTGATAGGAGAGTGCCTCGATGCGCTCAAAACTACCCTTTAAGGGTTTTTAGTTCAACGATTAATTTTCAAATTAAGCGGCCCTTTAATCTGTAGTTGATTGCTCTAAGGGAAGGCGCTGACTAGCATGTGGGAATATTCATCCTATGATTGGATGAAAGGACGGATTCCATGACAGACGCTTCTCCATTGATAAAACGCTCCTTGGTCGATCAGGCCCTTGAACAACTGCGCACGCGAATTAACAACGGCGCTTGGGAGGTCGGCCAGCGTTTGCCGACGGAGCCGGAATTGGCGGCGGAGTTGGGCATAAGCCGCAATACGGTGCGCGAAGCCATGCGCGTGCTGGCCTTTGCCGGGCTGATTGAGATCCGTCAGGGCGACGGCAGTTACTTGCGCGGGCGGGTCGATCCCATGGACACCTTGCGCACGTTGTCGACCTGTTCGATGGACCAGGTGCGCGAGATGCGCCACATCCTTGAAGTTGAGGCCGTTGGCCTGGCGGCCTTGCGCCGTACTGATGAGGACTTGCGCCTGATGCAGCAAGCACTCGATCTCAGTGGCCAGCACTATCACGGCGAACTCGACACCTACATTTGCTGTGACTTGCAGTTCCATCAGCATTTGATCGATGCCGCGCATAACCCGGCGCTGACGGAGTTGTACCGCTACACCTCAAGCATTGTTTCCAGTCAGTTGCGCAAGACGCTGGATATTTACCCGCGCCGCCAATCGGTGTTCGACCTGCATGTCGAACTCTTGGAGGCCGTCAAACAACAAGACCCACAACGGGCTATGGCGCTTTGCCGGACGTTGATCAATGAACCCTGAACCGGAGAAGGCCATGAACCATCCCTCGTCAGCCAGCAGCGAAGCCGTTCGTCATCTGGATGAACTGGAAGAATTACTGATCGACGCCGAAGTTGATGACGAACAACTGCAACAGACGCCGCCGGTGGTGCTGCGCCCGTGGTTGTTGCTGATGGGGCTGGTGCTGGTGGCGCTGAATTTGCGTCCGGCGCTGTCGAGCGTGGCGCCCTTGCTGGGTATTGTGTCGGACAGCCTGGGCTTGTCGGCCGCGCAGGCCGGTTTACTGACCACCTTGCCCGTGCTGTGTCTGGGCGTGTTTGCGCCCTTGGCGCCGATTTTGGCGCGGCGTTTCGGCACTGAACGGGTGGTGCTCGGGATTCTTCTGACGTTGGGCGGCGGGATCGTGCTGCGCAGTTGCCTGGGTGAGGTCGGGCTGTTTGCCGGGAGCATTCTGGCAGGCGCCAGTATCGGTGTGATCGGCGTATTGCTGCCGGGGATTATCAAACGCGATTTTGCCGGGCATGCCGGGACCATGACCGGCGTCTACACCATGGCGTTGTGCCTCGGCGCAGCACTGGCGGCCGGGGCGACGGTGCCGCTGAGCCATTACCTGGGCGACAGTTGGGCAATGGGCCTGGGCTTTTGGGCCTTGCCGGCCTTGTTGGCGGCCATTTTCTGGTTGCCGCAGGTGGGTAAGCGTCAAGGCGCGCACAACGTGGCTTACCGCGTGCAGGGGCTTTTACGCGATCCGCTGGCATGGCAAGTGACGCTCTACATGGGCCTGCAATCGTCGTTGTCCTACATCGTGTTTGGTTGGTTGCCATCGATTCTGATCGGCCGTGGGCTGACCCCGACCGATGCCGGCCTGGTGATGTCAGGTTCAGTGATCGTGCAGTTGGCCACGGCACTGACAGCGCCCTGGCTGGCGACGCGGGGCAAGGATCAGCGTCTGGCGATCGTGCTGGTCATGGGCCTGACCCTGGCCGGGCTGTTTGGCTGTCTGTATGCGCCGATGGACAGCTTGTGGAGTTGGGCTGTTGTGCTGGGCCTGGGGCAGGGCGGGACGTTCAGCCTGGCGTTGACCCTGATTGTGCTGCGCTCTCGCGACTCGCACGTCGCCGCCAACCTCTCGGGCATGGCCCAGGGCGTGGGTTACACCCTGGCGTCACTGGGCCCTCTGGCGGTGGGCGTGGTGCACGAAGTCACCGGTGGTTGGGATGCACTGGGCTGGATTTTTGCCGTGATTGGCCTGTGTGCCATCGTCGCGGGGCTGGGGGCCGGGCGCGCGTTGTACGTCAACGTGCAGAGCGAGAAAATTCAAAGCCCGTAGTGTTTCGGCTCATTGCAGATTATCGTGCACAGATTCCTACCCGCACGGACCCTGCCATGAGCCAAGACCATCAAGCGTTAATCACGCGTTTTTACCAAGCGTTTGCACAGCTTGATGCGCAAGCGATGGGCGAGTGCTACACCGACGACGTAGTGTTCAGCGACCCGGTCTTTGGCGAACTGCGCGGTCACAACGCCACCGACATGTGGCGCATGCTGACCACGCGGGCCAAGGATTTCAGCCTGACCTTCGATCAGGTTCAGGCCGATGCGCAACGCGGCAGTGCACATTGGGTGGCGACGTATCTGTTCAGCCAGACCGGCAATACGGTGGTTAACGATATTCAGGCCCGGTTTGTTTTTCGCGACGGCAAAATCTGCGAGCACCATGACCACTTTGACCTGTGGCGCTGGTCGCGGCAGGCGCTGGGGGCCAAGGGCGTTTTGCTGGGCTGGACACCGCTGGTGAAAAACGCCATTCGCGCTCAAGCGCAAAAAGGCCTCAAAGCGTATCAAACCGGACGTTAAATGTGAGTTCCAAACCTTGGTTTGTGTATTTGGTGCGTGCGGCCAATGGTTCGTTGTACTGCGGCATCAGCGATGATCCGGCGCGCCGCTTCGTGCAGCATCAGACCGGTAAAGGCGCGCGCTTTTTTGCCTCAAGCCCTGCGGTGGCCCTGGTCTATGTCGAATCGTGGCCAGACAAAGGCGAAGCCTTGCGTCAGGAGCGGCTGATTAAAAAGCTCAAGAAAAGCGCCAAAGAGTGCCTGGTGCAAAGCCAGTTGGCACTGTAAGAGCGAGCTTGTCTCGCGATCTTTTAAACGATCAAAAGATCGCGAGGCAAGCTCGCTCCTACAGATTTTTGGTTATTTCAACGCCGCGAGGATCGCATCCGGGTTGAAGTCCCTGAGCAAGGTGCCATTGACGTCCAGAATCGGAATCCCGCGCCCGCCCAATGCTTCGTAGGTCTGGCGGGCGGCGGCATCCTTGTCGATATCAAACTCTGTGTACGGGATGCCTTTCTGGTCCAGAAAGCGTCGCGTGGCCTTGCAGTAGCCGCACCACTCGGTGGCGTACAGCACCACCCGGGCGCTGGCCCGGGTGTGTTCCGGGACAACACCGGAGGGGTTTAGCACCCGCTCGATCTTGCCCCAGTTCTGAAAGACCACGACCACCACCAGCACAAACAGGACTTTCTTGAGGATGCCGTTCAACATCACTTGTTGCGCTTGAGCTGGTCGAGCAGTTGGGTCGGCAGGCCCTTGATGACGAGTGTGCCGGCTTCTTCATCGAATTCGACCTTGGAGCCCAGCAGGTGGGCTTCAAAGCTGATAGACAAGCCCTCAGCGCGCCCGGTGAAGCGACGGAACTGGTTCAGGGTGCGTTTGTCTGCCGGAATTTCCGGCGACAGGCCGTAGTCCTTGTTGCGGATGTGGTCGTAAAACGCCTTTGGGCGCTCTTCGTCGATCAACTCCGACAACTCTTCGAGGCCCATCGGTTCACCGATTTTGGCCTGGCTGCTGGCGTAGTCCACCAGGGTCTTGGTTTTTTCACGGGCGGACTCTTCGGGCAGGTCTTCGCTTTCAACGAAATCACTGAACGCCTTGAGCAGCGTGCGGGTTTCGCCGGGGCCGTCGACGCCTTCCTGGCAACCGATAAAGTCGCGGAAATACTCAGAGACCTTTTTGCCGTTTTTGCCTTTGATAAAAGAAATGTACTGCTTGGACTGTTTGTTGTTCTGCCACTCGGAAATATTGATCCGCGCCGCCAGGTGCAACTGGCCCAGGTCCAGGTGACGTGACGGGGTCACGTCCAGTTCCGAGTTCACCGCCACGCCGTCGCTGTGGTGCAACAGGGCAATGGCCAGGTAGTCGGTCATGCCTTGCTGGTAATGGGCAAACAGCACGTGGCCGCCCACCGACAGGTTGGATTCTTCCATCAGCTTTTGCAGGTGCTCGACGGCCACACGGCTGAACGCGGTGAAGTCCTGGCCGCCCTCCATGTACTCCTTTAGCCAGCCGCTGAACGGATGCGCCCCGGATTCAGCATGGAAAAAGCCCCAGGCTTTGCCTTGCTTGGCGTTATAGCTTTCGTTGAGGTCTGCGAGCATGTTCTCGATGGCCTGGGACTCGGCCAATTCAGAGTCGCGGGCGTGGAGAACAGCGGGCGTACCGTCGGGTTTTTTCTCAATCAAATGAACGATGCAATGACGGATCGGCATGGGCTTCTCGGCGAATAATGAGCGGGGAGGGCATGCGCCCGGAAAGGCGCTAAGTGTACCGCACCTGAGCCACTGGGAGCCTTCGTACCGCCTTTTGGGAGGGGATGGACGGTGTAGAGCGGTTTTTTTACGCTTATAAGGCGATAAAGCTGACCAAATGGCGAGGTAGAGGCGGATATTTAACCGTCTCTGTGCTAGTTTTGCCCGGTCTTGCGCTGTGTAACGGCGCAAAGCATGCATTCAGCCTGTGTCAGGTCGAACCAAACTCCGTTTTAGCACTCTACATCCGCGATTCGTCGTGAAAGCAAACGGGCGTGCCAGACCCTCGATTTCTGGCTCGATAGCTGACCTTGCACTTTGCAAACCAAATGAATTTGATAGGGAAGGAACATCTCAATGGCTATTACTAAAGACCAACTGATCGCTGATCTGGCTGAAGCTGTAGACGCACCGAAAACTACCGTGCGTGCTCTGCTGGACCAACTGGGTCAAATCGTTGCTGATCAGCTGGAAAATGGCGGCGAAATCACTCTGCCAGGTATTGGCAAACTGAAAGTGACCGAGCGTCCTGCCCGTACTGGCCGTAACCCTTCGACTGGCGCTGCCATCGAAATCGCTGCCAAGAAAGTTATCAAGCTCGTTGTGGCTAAAGGCCTGACTGACGCTGTTAACAAGTAAGAACGCATTAAAAAACCGCGCTTGGGAGTGATCCGAAGCGCGGTTTTTTTATGGGCGAAAATCTTGTAGTCGCTGTCGAGGCACGAGGCTGCGATGGGCCGCGTAGCGGACCCGACATTTTGAAGGTCCTTCGGCCCTTATCGCAGCCTGCGGCAGCGACTACAGATTTATACAGCGTTACTTCCAGTTTTTCTCGCGCCACACTTGCTGCTGGTCTTTGTCGTGGAAGGTCCAGGCTACAAAGCGGCTTTGCTTGTTGCCTTGAGACATTTCCACCACCTGGCTTTCACGCGCACCGGCTTTTTTCAGCGCGGTTTGAACCGCTGGCAGGTTTGAAGCCTTGGACACCAGCACGCTGAACCACAGCACCTGACGGCCCACGTGCACGCTTTCGCGGATCAGTTGGGTTACAAAGCGTTGCTCGCCACCTTCGCACCACAATTCGGCGGCCTGGCCACCAAAGTTCAGCACTGGCAGTTTGCGCTTGGGGTCTGCCTTGCCCAGTGCTCGCCATTTACGCTCGCTGCCGCGTGTGGCTTCGTCCAGCGAGGCGTGGAACGGCGGGTTGCACATGGTCAGGTCGAAACGCTCGTTGCTGTCCAGGATGTCCAGCAGGATCTTCTGCGGATCTGGCTGCAGGCGCAGGCTGATGGCTTTGTTCAGGCTGTTGGACTGCACAATCGCCTTGGCGGTCTTGACCGCCGTGGCATCAACGTCGGTGCCGAGGAACTGCCAGCGGTATTCGCAGTGGCCGATCAGCGGGTAGACGCAGTTGGCGCCGGTGCCGACGTCCAGCACGCGCACATTGGCGCCCTGCGGGATCTGGCCATCGTTGACGCTGGCCAGCAAGTCCGCGAGAAAGTGCACGTAATCGGCGCGGCCCGGCACCGGAGGGCACAGGTAGTCAGCCGGAATGTCCCAGTGGGCAATGCCGTAGAACGACTTGAGCAGCGCACGGTTGAACACCCGCACTGCGCTCGGGTTGGCGAAGTCGATGCTCTCTTTGCCGTACGGGTTGATGATCACAAACGCGCCCAGCTCCGGGCAGATCTTGATCAGTTGCGCAAAGTCGTAGTGGCCCTGATGGCGGTTACGCGGGTGCAGGCTGGGCTTTACGCGAGGTGCAGCCGGTTTGCTTTCACCCGTAGCCTTGGGCTTGTGGCGTGTGGCTTTGGAGGTGCGTGGGGTGGTCATGTTCAATGGGTTCCACAAAAGCAATCGCGGGCAAGGCCGCCCCGGCAGGGGTTAACCCTGCGGGAGCGTCCTTGCCCGCGATCAGGTGCGCAGCGCTGTTACAGGCTGGAAATCCGCGCGTGCTGGTCCGCCAACTTGCTCAAGGCTTGTTCAGCCTCGGCCAATTTGGCGCGTTCCTTGTCAATGACTTCGGCCGGAGCCTTGTCAACGAAGGCCGCATTCGACAGTTTTCCGCCAACGCGGGCCACTTCGCCGTGCAAGCGCTGGATTTCTTTGTCCAGGCGCGCCAGCTCGGCATCTTTGTCGATCAGGCCGGCCATCGGCACCAGCACTTCCATCTCGCCCACCAACGCGGTGGCAGACAGAGGCGCTTCGGCACCGTCTTGCAGTACGGTGATCGACTCGAGTTTAGCCAGCTTTTTCAGCAAGGCGTCGTTCTCGGTCAGACGGCGCTGGTCTTCACTGCTGACGTTTTTCAGGTACAGCTGCAGCGGTTTGCCCGGGCCGATGTTCATTTCGCCACGGATGTTACGCGTGCCGAGCATCAAGCCCTTGAGCCATTCGATGTCGTCTTCGGCAGCCTGGTCTATGCGAGCTTCGTTGGCCACTGGCCAAGGTTGCAGCATGATGGTTTTGCCTTGCGCGCCTGCCAACGGCGCGATGCGCTGCCAGATTTCTTCGGTGATGAACGGCATGAACGGGTGCGCCAGACGCAAAGCCACTTCCAGAACCCGAACCAGCGTACGGCGAGTGCCGCGCTGACGTTCAACCGGGGCGTTTTCGTCCCACAGCACAGGCTTGGAGAGTTCAAGGTACCAGTCGCAGTACTGGTTCCAGATGAACTCGTACAAGGCTTGTGCGGCCAGGTCGAAACGGAATTGGTCGAGGTGACGGGTCACTTCGGCTTCGGTGCGCTGCAACTGCGAGATTATCCAGCGGTCAGCCAGCGACAGTTCGTAGGCTTCGCCGTTCTGGCCGCAGTCTTCGCCCTTGTCCAGCACGTAACGTGCGGCGTTCCAGATCTTGTTGCAGAAGTTGCGATAGCCTTCAACGCGGCCCATGTCGAACTTGATGTCGCGGCCGGTAGAGGCC
Organism: Pseudomonas sp. FSL R10-1350; assembly: GCF_009600525.1. Classification (NCBI taxonomy): domain Bacteria; kingdom Pseudomonadati; phylum Pseudomonadota; class Gammaproteobacteria; order Pseudomonadales; family Pseudomonadaceae; genus Pseudomonas; species Pseudomonas sp. FSL R10-1350. The sequence continues at coordinate 46,588 of NZ_WIVR01000035.1, read as the reverse complement.
AGCGAGCAGAACGTGAAGCGCAGGGCGTCGGTGCCGTAGCTGGCGATGCCGTCAGCGAACTCGTCACGGGTCTGCTTCTCGATCTTCTTCAGCAGTTTTGGCTGCATCAGGCCGGTGGTGCGCTTGGCTACCAGATCTTCGAGAGCGATACCGTCGATGATGTCCAGCGGGTCCAGGACGTTGCCTTTGGACTTGGACATCTTCTGGCCCTGACCGTCACGGACCAGGCCGTGTACATACACGGTCTTGAACGGAACCTGCGGGGTGCCGTCTTCGTTCTTCACCAAATGCATGGTGAGCATTATCATCCGGGCAACCCAGAAGAAAATGATGTCGAAGCCGGTGACCAGCACGTCAGTCGGGTGGAAGGTTTTCAGGAAATCGGTCTGCTCAGGCCAGCCCAGGGTGGAGAACGTCCACAGGCCCGAACTGAACCAGGTGTCGAGTACGTCGTTGTCCTGTTGCAGCGCAACGTCCGGGCCGAGGTTGTGCTTGGCACGCACTTCGGCTTCGTCGCGGCCTACGTAGACTTTGCCCGATTCGTCGTACCAGGCCGGGATCCGGTGGCCCCACCACAGCTGACGGCTGATGCACCAGTCCTGGATGTCACGCATCCACGAGAAGTACATGTTTTCGTACTGTTTAGGCACGAACGCGATGCGCCCGTCTTCAACAGCGGCGATGGCAGGTTCTGCCAATGGCTTGGTCGATACGTACCACTGGTCGGTCAGCCACGGTTCGATCACGGTGCCCGAACGGTCGCCTTTCGGCACTTTCAGGGCGTGGTCGTCGACGCTGACCAGCAGGCCGGCTTCGTCGAAGTCGGCAACGATTTGCTTGCGCGCCTCGAAACGGTCCAGGCCAACGTATTTGGCTGGCAGGGTGCCGTCGATGGAGTCGTTCAGCGTGCCGTCGAGGTTGAACACTTGAACGGCAGGCAGAACGGCTGCGTTTTTGTCGAAGATGTTCAGCAGCGGCAGGTTGTGGCGCTTGCCGACTTCATAGTCGTTGAAGTCGTGGGCCGGGGTGATTTTCACGCAGCCGGTGCCGAACTCTGGATCACAGTAGTCGTCGGCGATGATCGGGATGCGGCGCCCAACCAGGGGCAGCTCAACGAATTTACCGATCAGGGCTTTATAGCGTTCGTCTTCCGGGTTTACCGCAACCGCCGAGTCGCCGAGCATGGTTTCCGGGCGGGTAGTGGCGACGACCAGGTAGTCCAGGCCTTCTGCGGTCTTGGCGCCGTCAGCCAGCGGGTAGCGCAGGTTCCACAGGAAACCCTTCTCGTCGTGGTTTTCCACTTCAAGGTCGGAGATCGCCGTGTGCAGCTTGGTGTCCCAGTTAACCAGGCGCTTGCCGCGATAGATCAGGCCGTCTTCGTGCAGGCGTACAAAGGCTTCTTTCACCGCTTCTGACAGGCCGTCGTCCATGGTGAAACGCTCGCGGCTCCAGTCTACGGACGAGCCCAGGCGACGGATCTGACGGCTGATGTTGCCACCAGACTGATCTTTCCATTCCCAGACTTTTTCCAGGAACTTCTCGCGGCCCAGGTCGTGGCGGTTCAGACCTTGTGCTTCGATCTGACGCTCAACCAGCATCTGGGTTGCGATACCCGCGTGGTCGGTGCCCGGCTGCCACAAGGTGTTGCGACCTTGCATACGGCGGAAACGGATCAGGGCGTCCATGATCGCGTTATTAAAACCGTGACCCATGTGCAGGCTGCCGGTGACGTTCGGCGGCGGGATCATGATGGTGTACGGGTCGCCCGCGCCTTGCGGGGCAAAATAATTTTCTTCTTCCCAGGTTTTGTACCAGGAAGTTTCAATGGCGTGCGGCTGGTAGGTCTTATCCATGCGCGGCGGGACCCTATTGGCATTAATTCAGGAAAGCCGGCAAGTATAGCGGGGCGGGACGCTGAGGGCGAGGTGTGCGCTGCATGAGGGAGAAACTCCTACGGGATTTACGTGTGCCGTCAGTTCTGATGCTGCGCCAGCAAGCGCTCCATGTGCGCATCGAGGCGGCGTTTGATTTCGGTTTCGATGTGCGGGGCGAAGTCGTTGATGACGTCGTGCATGATCGCCTGCGCCGCCGTGCGCAGTTCTTTGTCCAGGTGCACGAGCAATGCGTCCGGGGCTTTTTCGGCCTTGGGGGCCTCAGCGATGCCGACCAACGGTATTTGCGCCGATTCAGGCTCCGGGTCTGGCTCGGGGGCGACCGTGTCGTCGATGACATCCGACAGCAACGGAATTTGCTCGCCGCCATGGCCGACCATTTCCGTCAGCAGCGGCGGTTGCAAACCGTCATCGCCCAGCAACTGGCGAATGGATTCAAGATCGTCGAGCAGGTGTGCAGCTTTTTTCGGCGAATTGGAGGTGTCCATCGTGTGCTCAGAGTCGTTGTAGCTTGTGGTCTTGCAGAGGATAGCCGTGTTCACGGTAGAAGCGAAAACTCTCCCGTGCAGCCAGGCGAACTGCGGGGTCTTCGACCACGACTTCAGCGACGCGGGCGAAACGTTTAAAGAATTCAGGGACTTTGAGGTCCAGGTTAATCAATAAATCCTGATGGCTGGCGGGGGCTTCGCTGAGGCCCATGACAATCGTGCCGTCAGGTTGGTCTTCGGTGGTGCTGTGGGGTACGAAGCTTTCGCCCTTGAAGCGCCACAGACGCTCGTCCAGGTCCTGGCGTTGAGCGCCATCGCTGCAATGCAGGTACACCCGGTGGCCGAGGCGCCAGGCTTTTTCAGTGAGTTTGCAGGCAAAATCCAGCCGCGCTGAAGGTTCGGCGCTGGGCAGGATATAAAAGTCGACCTTGGTCAGCTCTGTATCGGGTTCTGAGGTCATTGCGGTTCCTGAATCGGGATTGCGCCGCCATCAGGCGGCGCAACCGTCGATTGTCAGCTTCAAGCGTTGGCGCGATCCAGCAGGTATTGCGTCAGCAAAGGCACAGGGCGGCCGCTGGCGCCTTTGTCCTTGCCGCCGCTGACCCATGCGGTGCCAGCGATGTCCAGGTGAGCCCAGTGGTAGGCCTTGGCAAAGCGCGACAGGAAGCAGCCCGCGGTGATGGCGCCGCCTTTAGGACCGCCAATGTTGGCCATGTCGGCAAACGGGCTGTCCAGTTGCTCTTGGTATTCGTCGAACAGCGGCAGTTGCCAGGCGCGGTCGTCGGCTTGTTTGCCGGCTTCCAGCAATTGGCCGATCAGTTCGTCGTTGTTGCCCATCAGGCCCGAGGTGTGAGCACCCAAGGCCACCATGCACGCGCCGGTCAGGGTGGCGATATCGATCACCGCTTGCGGCTTGAAGCGTTCGGCGTAGGTCAGGGCGTCGCACAGCACCAGGCGGCCTTCGGCGTCGGTGTTGAGGATTTCAACGGTCTGGCCGCTCATGGTCGTCACGATGTCGCCCGGACGCGCCGCGCCACCGCTTGGCATGTTCTCGGCGCAGGCCAGGATGCACACCAGGTTGATCGGCAGTTTCAGCTCAAGCACGGCCCGCAGGGTGCCGAACACGCTGGCAGCGCCGCCCATGTCGTACTTCATTTCGTCCATGCCCGCACCCGGCTTGAGGCTGATGCCGCCGGTGTCGAACGTGATGCCTTTGCCGACCAGCACAAAAGGCTTCTCGGATTTTTTGCCGCCTGCGTAGTTCATCACGATCAGGCGTGGCGGCTGGTCGCTGCCCTGGCCGACCGCATAGAACGCGCCCATGCCCAGATCCTTGATTTTCTTCTCGTCAAGGATCTCGACTTTCAGGCCCTTGAATTCTTTGCCCAGGTCCTTGGCTTGTTCGGCCAGGAAAACCGGATGGCAAATGTTCGGTGGCAGGTTGCCCAGGTCGCGGGTGAACGACATGCCGCTGGCAATGGCCTGCGCATGGGTCACTGCGCGCTGCACTTCAGCCTGTGCGGCCTTGATGGTCAGCAGGGTGATTTTTTTCAGGGCGCGGGGTTCGGCTTTCTGGCTTTTGAAACGGTCGAAGGTGTATTCGCCGTCGAGCAGGGTTTCGGCCAGCAGGCGGGTTTTGCTGTAGCTATCACGGCCCTTGACCACCAGTTCGTCGAGTGCGAACACCGCGTCGCTGCCGCCCAGGCCTTTAAGGACGCTCAGCGCGCCGCTGATGATTTTGCGAAAAGGGCGGTCGCCCAGTGCTTCGTCTTTACCTGTGCCCAGCAGCAATACGCGCTCGGCCTTGAGGTTTGGCAGGCTGTGAAGCAACAGGCTCTGGCCGGCTTTGCCGGCGATGTCGCCACGCTTTACCACGGCGCTGATGGCGCCACCGGTGAGTTCGTCGATGGCTTTAGCGGTAGGGCCGAGCTTGCGGCCTTCGCTGATGGCGACCACGAGAGTGGCCGTTTTCAACGTTTCTGGGCTGACGCTTTTTACAACCAGTTCCATGTCCGGGTCCCTGAATCAAATGGTCAACGTGCGCACAAACGGTGCGGTTCGCGTGCTTGAAAGATACAGCGCTTCACCTGTGCTTCAGGCGGGCGTCAAGGCAGGCAGTTTGAACCTCGTCGGCCGCGCCTGACAACCCTCGAATGCTGCCAAATCAGCGCTTTAAAGCCTTGGCTGAGCATGCGCAGTGACAGGCGCGGCCATTCACAGGATAATGCGCCATCTTTTTAAACGACTAGGCTCATCTACATGAGCTAGTGTCGATTCGCTATGCCGCTTGTTTGGCCGCCTTAGCCTGACGACCCCTGGAGTGTCTGGTTTGATCGTCTTCCGTTATCTATCCCGCGAAGTCCTGCTTACATTGAGCGCTGTCAGCGCTGTGCTGCTGGTCATCATCATGAGCGGTCGCTTCATTAAATATCTGGCCCAGGCTGCCTCGGGCGCCATGGACCCCAGTTCGCTGTTCTTGATCATGGGCGTTCGCTTGCCCGGCTTCTTGCAACTGATCTTGCCGCTGGGCCTGTTTCTGGGCTTTCTTCTGGCTTACGGGCGCATGTACCTCGAAAGCGAGATGACGGTCCTGTCGGCCACCGGCATGAGCCAGCAGCGCCTGTTGGCCATCAGCATGGTGCCGGCCACTATCGTGGCGCTGATCGTTGCCTGGTTGAGCTTGAGCCTGGCGCCTCAGGGGGCTACGCAGTTTCAATTGCTGCTCAACAAGCAAGATGCCCTGACCGAGTTCGATACCCTGGAACCGGGCCGCTTTCAGACCCTGAACGATGGCTCCCGGGTGACCTACACCGAACAATTGACCAATGACCGGACGAATCTGGGGGGCGTGTTTATCACCCAGAAAAACCTCGGTCAGGACGCCAAGGATCGCAGCATTTCCATTTTGGTCGCGCAAAAGGGCCGCCAGGAAGTGCGCCCGGACGGCAGCCGCTGGTTGATTCTGGATGACGGCTATCGTTATGACGGCAACCCTGGCTTGGCGGATTACCGCGCCATCAAATACGACACCTATGGCGTATTGCTTCCCAAACCTGATGTCAGCAATGAAGTCACCGACCGCGATGCGATGCCTACCAGCAGCCTTATCGGCAACCCTGACGTAAAGGCCATTGCTGAGCTGCAGTGGCGTATTTCCATGCCGCTGCTGGTCTTTATCGTGACCCTGATTGCCGTTCCGCTGTCGCGAGTCAACCCGCGCCAGGGCCGCTTCCTCAAGCTGTTACCAGCCATCCTTCTCTATATGGGCTACGTGACCGCCTTGATTCTGGTCCGTGGCGCCCTCGAAAAAGGCAACATTTCACCCACGCTGGGCTTGTGGTGGGTGCACGGTCTGTTCTTGATCATTGGTCTGTTGTTGTTCTATTGGGAGCCGTTGCGCTTGAAATTGGCGACTCGTCGCAGCGCGAAGGAGCTGGCTCATGGTTAAGCTCGATCGCTACATTGGTAAAAGCGTGTTGCTGGCGATCCTCGCGGTGTCGGGGATCATCGTCGGCCTGGCGTCGCTGTTCGCCTTCATTGATGAGGTCAAGAACCTCTCCAGCTCTTACACCATGGCGGATGTGTTCAGCTTTGTGATGCTGACAGCGCCCCGTCGTCTTTACGACATGCTGCCGGTGGCGGCCCTGATCGGCTGCCTGATTGGTCTGGGTAGCCTGGCGAGCAACAGCGAGCTGACCATCATGCGGGCGGCGGGTGTGTCCACCGGTCGTATTGTCTGGGCGGTCATGAAGCCGATGCTGGTGTTGATGCTGGCCGGTATTCTGATTGGCGAGTACCTGGCACCCGCGACCGAGTCGGTGGCCCAGGCCAACCGAGCTCTGGCCCAGGGCAGCGGTGATGCACAAAGCTCCAAGCATGGTATGTGGCACCGCGAGGGGGATGAGTTCATCCACATCAACGCGGTTCAGCCCGATGGCATGCTGCTGGGGGTGACACGTTATCGTTTCGATAAAGAACACCACCTGCTGTCTGCCAGTTTCGCCAAAAAAGCCAACTTCACGCAGGACCACTGGGAACTGAGTGATGTGGCGACTACGGTCTTCCACGAGCGCAACACTGAAGTCGTTAACACGCCTGAAGAGCGCTGGGACGTTTCGCTGAGCCCCGAGCTGCTTAATACCGTGGTCATGGCCCCGGATGCGCTGTCGATTTCCGGGCTGTGGGGCTATATCCACTATTTGAAAGACCAGGGTCTGAACAACGGCCGTTACTGGCTGGCGTTTTGGGTCAAGGTATTGCAGCCATTTGTCACGGCTGCGCTGGTATTGATGGCCATTTCTTTCATCTTCGGCCCGCTGCGTTCTGTTACTTTGGGGCAGCGCGTGTTCACCGGTGTATTGATCGGCTTTGCGTTCAAGATTGCGCAAGACCTGTTGGGGCCAGCCAGCTTGGTGTTTGGCTTCTCGCCGCTGTTCGCGGTGCTGTTGCCAGCCGGCATCTGTGCGCTGGCCGGTTTCTGGTTGTTGCGCAGGGCCGGTTGATCAATACCCCTTGGGTTGATCAAAAAGCCTCTATCACTTGATAGGGGCTTTTTTGTGAACGTGACGCTTGGCTCAGGGATCAGGTACAATTCCCGGCTATTTTTCGGCGGGCAGTCTGCCTGCGACTTTTTTTGAGTGTTGACCCGTGAGTGATTTGAGTCATATCCGCAATTTCTCCATCATCGCCCACATTGACCATGGCAAGTCGACGCTGGCCGATCGTTTCATTCAGATGTGCGGTGGTCTGACTGCCCGCGAAATGGAAGCCCAGGTACTGGACTCCATGGACCTGGAGCGTGAGCGTGGGATTACCATCAAGGCCCACAGCGTTACCCTGTACTACACGGCCAAAGACGGCATTACCTATCAGCTGAACTTCATTGACACCCCGGGCCACGTTGACTTCACCTACGAAGTCAGCCGGTCTCTGGCGGCCTGTGAAGGTGCGCTGCTGGTTGTCGACGCGGGTCAGGGCGTAGAAGCCCAGTCCGTTGCCAACTGCTACACCGCTATCGAGCAGGGTCTTGAGGTGATGCCGGTCTTGAACAAGATCGACCTGCCGCAGGCCGATCCTGACCGTGTGAAAGAAGAAATCGAAAAAATCATCGGCATCGATGCCACTGACGCCGTGACCTGCAGTGCCAAAACCGGCCTGGGCGTCGACGAAGTGCTTGAGCGCCTGGTGCACACCATTCCTGCGCCTACCGGCAATATCGAAGATCCGCTGCAAGCGTTGATCATCGACTCCTGGTTCGACAACTACCTGGGTGTTGTGTCCCTGGTACGCGTGCGCCACGGCCGCGTGAAGAAGGGTGACAAAATCCTGGTTAAATCCACCGGCAAGGTCCACCTGGTGGACAGCGTCGGTGTGTTCAACCCGAAACACACTGCCACTGCCGACCTCAAGGCCGGTGAAGTGGGCTTCATCATCGCCGGTATCAAGGACATTCACGGTGCGCCGGTAGGTGACACCCTGACCCTGAGCACAACCCCTGATGTTGAAGTGCTGCCAGGTTTCAAACGCATTCAGCCGCAGGTGTACGCGGGCCTGTTCCCGGTCAGCTCCGATGACTTCGAAGACTTCCGTGATGCGTTGCAGAAGCTGACGCTCAACGACTCGTCGCTGCAATACACGCCAGAAAGCTCTGACGCACTGGGCTTCGGCTTCCGTTGCGGCTTCCTGGGCATGCTGCACATGGAAATCATTCAGGAGCGCCTGGAGCGCGAATACGACCTGGACCTGATTACCACGGCGCCGACGGTGATTTTCGAGCTGCTGCTCAAGAACGGTGAAACGATTTACGTCGATAACCCGTCCAAGCTGCCAGACTTGTCTGCCATCGAGGACATGCGCGAGCCGATCGTGCGTGCCAACATTCTTGTGCCTCAAGAGCACCTGGGCAACGTCATAACCCTGTGTATCGAAAAACGTGGCGTTCAACACGACATGTTGTTCCTGGGTACTCAGGTACAAGTGACCTACGATTTGCCGATGAACGAAGTGGTTCTGGACTTCTTCGACCGTCTCAAATCCACCAGTCGCGGCTATGCTTCGCTCGATTACCATTTCGACCGCTACCAGTCGGCTAATCTGGTGAAGCTGGATGTATTGATCAACGGCGAAAAAGTCGATGCCCTGGCATTGATCGTTCACCGTGACAACGCCCACTACAAAGGGCGTGCGCTAACCGAAAAAATGAAAGAACTGATTCCGCGTCAGATGTTCGATGTTGCAATCCAGGCCGCCATTGGCGGGCAGATTGTGGCGCGAACCACTGTCAAGGCTCTCAGAAAGAACGTACTGGCCAAATGCTACGGTGGTGACGTTAGCCGTAAGCGCAAGCTGTTGGAAAAGCAAAAGGCCGGTAAAAAACGCATGAAGCAAGTGGGTAACGTGGAAATTCCACAAGAAGCCTTCCTTGCGGTGCTCAGGTTGGATAGCTAGGTCCTATGTCACTAAATTTCCCGCTGTTGCTGGTTATTGCTGTCGCCGTCTGCGGTTTGCTGGCGCTGCTCGATCTGGTCTTCCTGGCACCTCGCCGGCGCAAGGCCATTGCCAACTATCAGGCCACTGTTCAGCCGGCTGATATGCAGGTCATCGAGAAGCTCAACAAGGAACCGTTGCTGGTCGAGTACGGCAAGTCGTTCTTCCCGGTGTTGTTCATCGTTCTGGTGCTGCGTTCGTTTCTGGTTGAGCCGTTCCAGATTCCGTCGGGCTCGATGAAGCCGACACTGGATGTGGGCGATTTCATTTTGGTGAACAAATTTTCTTACGGGATCCGCTTGCCGGTGATCGACAAGAAAATCATCGAAGTGGGTGATCCGCAGCGCGGGGATGTGATGGTGTTTCGCTACCCAAGCGATCCGTCGGTCAACTACATCAAGCGTGTAGTGGGCCTGCCGGGCGACACCGTTCGCTACACCAGCGACAAGCATTTGTACGTCAACGGCCAACTGGTTGCTGAGCAACTGGTAGGTGTTGAGCCGGGCACATTGGGCAGTGCCGAGTTGTACAAAGAGAAGCTGGGCGAAGTCGAGCACATGATCCGCAAGGAAATGAGCCGCTATCGCGCGCCACCTGATAACGAGTGGACGGTTCCGGCCGGGCACTACTTCATGATGGGCGACAACCGCGACAATTCGAACGACAGCCGTTACTGGGATGATCCGAACATTCCCAAAGATGAGCTGGGCATGGTTCCCGACCAGAACATTGTCGGCAAGGCCTTCGCTGTTTGGATGAGTTGGCCGGAACCCAAGATGAGCCATCTGCCGAACTTCTCGCGGGTGGGGCTGATCAAGTAGCCAAGACGGCGCTGTTAATAACAGCGCCGAATGCTTTTCAGGCGTCCTGATAAATCGGGCGCCTGACGGTTCTTACGACCGTCTGCCGTCTCTGGCAGGGCGGTCAACAGTATTCAGGATGTGGATTTGAACAAAGCGTTAAGTGTGACGGCGGCGAACAGCCAGTTCCCTGTCCATTTGCTATGCGATAAACGAGCATCACTGATCCCTAATATCGGTCCGGTGGTGACATTCGGCCACGAACTCAGCGTGGGTAAATCGTGAGTTTTTCTTTAAATCGTTTAGAGCGTCAGCTCGGCTACACCTTCAAAGACCAGGAGCTGATGATCCTGGCCCTGACACACCGCAGTTTCGCGGGGCGCAATAACGAGCGTCTTGAGTTCCTGGGCGATGCAATCCTCAACTTTGTCGCCGGTGAAGCGTTGTTTGATCGCTTCCCGCTGGCCCGTGAAGGGCAGCTGTCGCGCCTGCGTGCGCGTTTGGTCAAAGGCGAAACCCTGGCCGTACTGGCGCGCGGTTTTGAGTTGGGCGAGTATCTGCGCCTGGGTTCGGGCGAACTGAAAAGCGGCGGTTTTCGTCGCGAGTCGATTTTGGCAGATGCCCTTGAAGCGCTGATTGGCGCCATCTACCTCGACGCGGGCATGGAAACTGCCCGTGATCGCGTATTGGCCTGGCTGGCTGGCGAGTTCGAGACCCTGACCCTGGTCGACACCAATAAAGATCCCAAAACACGCCTGCAAGAGTACTTGCAGTCGCGCGCCTGTGAACTGCCACGCTACGAAGTGGTGGATATTCAAGGTGAACCGCATTGCCGCACTTTCTTTGTTGAGTGCGAAATTGCCCTATTGAATGAAAAAAGCCGAGGTCAGGGTGTGAGCCGTCGCATTGCCGAACAGGTAGCGGCCGCAGCAGCACTGATTGCCCTTGGCGTGGAGAATGGCCATGACTGATTCAACTGCAACTCGCTGTGGCTATGTCGCCATCGTTGGTCGACCAAACGTGGGTAAATCCACACTGCTGAACCACATCCTCGGTCAAAAGCTGGCGATCACCTCGCGCAAGCCACAGACCACCCGTCACAACATGCTGGGCATCAAGACCGAAGGCGATATTCAAGCCATCTACGTTGACACGCCGGGCATGCACAAGGGCGGCGAAAAGGCCCTGAACCGCTACATGAACAAAACTGCGTCGGCTGCGTTGAAAGACGTCGACGTGGTGATCTTCGTGGTGGATCGCACCAAGTGGACTGAAGAAGACCAAATGGTTCTTGAGCGCGTCCAGTACGTGACCGGCCCGTTGATTGTGGCGTTGAACAAGACTGACCGCATCGAAGACAAAACGGAATTGATGCCGCACCTGACCTGGCTTCAGGAGCAATTGCCGAATGCCCAGATCGTGCCGATTTCGGCTCAAAACGGCCACAACCTCGATGCCCTTGAACGTGTGATTGCTGATCATCTGCCGGAAAACGACCACTTCTTCCCGGAAGACCAGATCACCGACCGCAGCAGCCGCTTCCTTGCCGCTGAACTGGTCCGTGAAAAGATCATGCGCCAGCTGGGTGCGGAGCTGCCGTACCAGATCACCGTTGAGATCGAAGAATTCAAGCAGCAAGGCAAGACCCTGCACATTCATGCCTTGATTCTGGTTGAGCGTGACGGGCAGAAAAAAATCATCATTGGCGACAAGGGCGAGCGCATCAAGCGCATCGGCACTGAAGCGCGTAAAGACATGGAGCTGCTGTTCGACTCCAAAGTCATGCTCAACTTGTGGGTCAAGGTTAAAGGCGGCTGGTCCGACGACGAACGCGCCCTGCGTTCGCTGGGCTATGGTGACCAGTAACAGGTTGTAATACCTCGCTGCCTTGCAAGATCCTGTGGGAGCGGGCTTGCTCGCGATAGCATCAAACCGGTCTGCCTGCCTTGCCGAGTTGATGCTATCGCGAGCAAGCCCGCTCCCACATTAGACTTCTGATAAAGCTGATCGCCCATGTCCAGCAAATCCATCGTCCCTCAACTCGCTTACGTCCTGCACAGTCGTCCTTACCGTGAAACCAGTGCGCTGGTGGATTTCATCACGCCGCAAGGTCGTCTGCGTGCCGTGCTGCGTAATGCGCGGGGCAAGGCGGGCACGCTGGCCCGGCCGTTTGTGCCGCTGGAGATCGAGTTCCATGGTCGCGGCGAGCTGAAGAATGTCGGACGTATGGAAAGCGCTGGCGTTTCGACCTGGCTCAATGGCGAAGCCCTGTTCAGCGGGCTCTATCTCAATGAACTGCTGGTGCGTCTGCTCCCTGCCGAAGACCCGCACCCCGCAGTGTTCGATCACTACGCTGCTACCTTGCTGGCCTTGGCCGAAGGGCGGCCGTTGGAGCCTTTGCTGCGGGCGTTCGAATGGCGGCTGCTGGATGACCTGGGTTACAGCTTTTCGTTGACCGAAGACATCCACGGCGGTGCAATCGAGGCCGATGGCCTGTATCGCCTGCAAGTGGACGCCGGGCTTGAGCGTGTCTGGTTGTTGCAGCCGGGGTTGTTCAACGGCGTTGAGTTGCTGGCCATTGCGCAAGCCGACTGGACTGCAACGGGCGCCTTGTCGGCGGCCAAGCGCCTGATGCGTCAGGCGTTGGCCGTTCATTTGGCCGGTAAGCCCCTGGCCAGTCGCGAGTTGTTTCGCAAGCCCTGAATAGACCGGTATGCTGTGCGCCGAATCTTCAACTCTTCAGGAGAGCCCTCGTGACCACAAGCAATCGCATTCTTCTTGGCGTGAACATCGACCACGTAGCTACGCTGCGTCAGGCGCGAGGCACGCGTTACCCGGACCCGGTCAAAGCGGCTCTGGACGCGGAAGAGGCGGGTGCCGACGGCATCACCGTGCATCTGCGTGAAGACCGTCGCCACATTCAAGAGCGCGATGTCTTGCTGCTCAAGGATGTGCTGCAAACGCGCATGAACTTCGAAATGGGCGTGACCGAAGAGATGATGGCGTTTGCCGAGCGCATTCGTCCGGCGCATATCTGCCTCGTCCCTGAAACCCGTCAAGAACTGACCACCGAAGGCGGTCTGGACGTTGCCGGGCAAGAAGCGCGGATCAAGGCTGCGGTTGAGCGCCTGAGCAAAATTGGCAGTGAAGTTTCGCTGTTCATTGATGCAGACGAGCGCCAGATCGAAGCGTCGCGCCGTGTGGGCGCTCCTGCCATTGAGCTGCATACCGGTCGTTATGCAGATGCCCTGACGCCGACTGACGTGGCTGAAGAACTGCAGCGCGTGGCTGATGGTGTGGCCTTTGGCCTGGGGCAGGGGCTGATCGTCAACGCCGGCCATGGTCTGCACTACCACAACGTTGAAGCCGTGGCCGCGATCAAGGGCATCAACGAACTGAACATTGGCCATGCATTGGTTGCCCATGCACTGTTTGTCGGCTTCAAATCGGCCGTTTCCGAGATGAAAGCCTTGATTCTCGCGGCCTCAAAAGCCTAAGACATATTCAAAACCTGTAGGAGCGAGCTTGTCTCGCGATCTTTTCAAAGATCAAAAGATCGCGAGACAAGCTCGCTCCTACAGTGTGATCTGCCCCTAAGCGGTAGTGTGCGTTACAGCTGCGGTTCTTCTTTGGGCTTGGTCTTGTCGATGCCGGGGATGTGCAGTTTGCCGTCGGCCACTTGGTCGCCTTCAAGCTGTGGCTGTGTGGCCCAGGTGAGGATGTCGTAGTAACGACGGATGTTGGCCACGAAGTGCACAGGCTCGCCGCCACGGGCGTAGCCATATTTGGTTTTGCTGTACCACTGCTTCTGCGCAAGGCGAGGCAGGATTTTCTTCACGTCCAGCCACTTGTTCGGGTTCAGGCCTTCTTTGGCCGCCAGTTTGCGTGCGTCATCCAGATGCCCGGTGCCCACGTTGTAGGCGGCCAGTGCAAACCAGGTGCGGTCTGGCTCGGCGATATCACTGTCCAGTTGGTCCTTGATGTAAGCCAGGTACTTGGCGCCCCCCATAATGCTTTGCTTGGGGTCCAGCCGGTTGGATACGCCCATGGCCTGCGCAGTGTTCTGGGTCAGCATCATCAGCCCGCGAACCCCGGTTTTAGAGGTTACGGCGGCTTGCCACAAGGATTCCTGATAGCCCATGGCTGCCAGCAGGCGCCAGTCAATCTGCTCTTTTTTCGCGGCATCCTTGAAGAACACTTCGTACTTGGGCAAGCGCTGTTGCAAGTGCTGGGCAAAGGTGTAGGCGCCCACATAGCCCAATACATCAACGTGGCCGTAGTAGCGGTCTTTAAGGCGCTGCAGGGTGCCGTTTTTCTCGACCTTGTCCAGGTAGGTGTTGATCTCGTTGAGCAGGCTGTTGTCTTCGCCTGCGACCACGGCCCAGCGCTGACTGCGGGCATCACCCAAATCAAAGGCCACGCGCACGTTGGGGAAGTACACCTGGTTCATGGCCATTTCGTTGGAATCGACCAGGGTCAGGTCGATCTGCCCTTCATCGACCATGCGCAGCAAGTCGACGACTTCAACGGCGTCGGACTCGTCATATTCGATACCGGGATATTGCTTTTTAAGTTCGGCGAGCTGTTCGGCGTGGGAACTGCCCTTGAGTACGGTAATGCGCTTGCCGACCAGATCGGCCGCCGTGGTAGGGCGTGATTGCCCGTTGCGGTAAATGATCTGCGGCGTGACTTCGAGGTACGGGTGAGAAAACTTGGCTTGTGCGAGGCGGTTATCGCTGCTGACCAGACCGGCAGCAGCTAAAACCGGGCCGTCAGGTTGGCCCAGCTTGTTGAAAAGGTCGTCGAGGTTGTCAGCCGTTTCGATTTCCAGCTTGACGCCCAGGTCGTCGGCAAAGCGTTTGACCAACTCGTATTCAAAGCCGGTTTCGCCGTTGCGATCTTCAAAATAGGTGGCCGGGCTGTTACGGGTGATCACCCGCAGTACCCCATCCTCCTTTACGCGCTCAAGGGTGCTGGGTTTTTCAACGCAGGCACCGAGCATCAGGAAGAGTCCGGTTACGAGCAGCCACTTGGCCCCACGCTGGCGGAATGCAGTTAGAGAAAACATGCGCGCAGTATACGCAAAGCAGCACGGGTGCCATATCTCGACAATCTGTGGGCATTCTGATAACAGCCGCCCAAAACGCTGTAACCCCTGTGGAATGGGGGTTGGAACGAGGTCTAAAGATCATTACCGACCATCTGTTTACGCGCTGATAGCCATAAAGAATAAGGATTTGGTCGATTAACGACGTTTGGCGTACGTCTAGTGTGCCGTTTCGGGTGCCGTGACCGAAGGTTTAGGCTAGAATGCCGGGCCTCAAAGCACACCCCTCCCGAGGCTGTCCCGAAGATGTTGATCCTGCGCGGCGCTCCTGCCCTTTCTGCCTTTCGCCACAGCAAACTCCTTGCACAACTGAGCCTCAAGGTTCCGGCTGTCAGTGGTTTGTATGCTGAGTTCGCCCACTTTGCCGATGTCACCGGTGATCTGACCAGCGATGAACAGCAGGTACTGGCTCGTCTCCTGAAGTACGGCCCAAGCGTGCCGGTCCAAGAGCCAAATGGCCGACTGTTTTTGGTGTTGCCGCGGTTTGGCACCATTTCTCCCTGGTCGAGCAAGGCCAGCGATATTGCCCGTAACTGTGGCCTGGCGAAAATCCAGCGCCTGGAACGCGGCATTGCTTTTTATGTGGCTGGCCAGTTCAGCGACGCCGATGCCGAACTGATTGCATCGGTTCTGCATGACCGCATGACCCAAATCGTACTGGGCGACCTGGAGCAGGCTGCCGGTCTGTTCAGCCATGCCGAGCCAAAGCCGCTGACCGCCATTGATGTGCTGGGTGGCGGTCGCGCCGCGCTGGAAAAAGCCAACGTTGAGTTGGGCCTGGCGCTGGCTGAAGACGAAATCGACTACCTGGTCAATGCGTTCAATGGTCTGGGCCGCAACCCGCACGACATCGAATTGATGATGTTTGCCCAGGCGAACTCCGAGCATTGCCGCCACAAGATCTTCAACGCCAGTTGGGACATCGACGGCCAAAGCCAGGAAAAAAGCCTGTTTGGCATGATCAAAAACACCTACGTGATGCACAGCGAAGGCGTTCTGTCGGCTTATAAAGACAACGCATCGGTGATCGTCGGTAGCGTTGGCGGGCGTTTCTTTCCGAACCCTGAAACCCGCCAGTACGGCGCGGTGCAGGAGCCTGTGCACATCCTGATGAAGGTTGAAACGCACAACCACCCAACCGCCATTGCCCCGTTCCCGGGTGCAGCGACCGGTTCCGGTGGCGAAATTCGTGACGAAGGTGCAACCGGCCGTGGCGCCAAGCCAAAGGCAGGCCTGACCGGCTTTACCGTTTCCAACCTGCAAATCCCGGGCTTTACCCAGCCGTGGGAAGTGCCGTACGGCAAGCCAGAGCGCATCGTGACGGCGCTGGACATCATGATTGAAGGCCCGCTGGGTGGCGCGGCGTTCAACAACGAATTCGGTCGTCCGGCCCTGACCGGTTACTTCCGTACCTTCGAGCAGTCCATCACCACCCCGCACGGTGATGAAGTGCGCGGTTACCACAAGCCCATCATGTTGGCGGGCGGCATGGGCAACATCCGCGCCGAACACGTACAAAAAGCCGAAATTACCGTTGGCGCCAAGCTGATCGTGCTGGGTGGCCCGGCCATGTTGATCGGCCTGGGCGGCGGTGCTGCCTCGTCCATGGCCACTGGCGCAAGCTCGGCCGATCTGGACTTCGCTTCGGTACAGCGCGAAAACCCGGAAATGGAACGCCGCTGCCAGGAAGTAATCGACCGTTGCTGGCAACTGGGTGACAAAAACCCGATCAGCTTCATCCACGACGTGGGTGCGGGCGGTCTGTCCAACGCCTTCCCTGAGCTGGTCAACGACGGCGACCGTGGTGGCCGTTTCGAACTGCGCAACATTCCAAACGACGAGCCGGGCATGGCCCCGCACGAGATCTGGAGTAACGAATCCCAAGAACGTTACGTTCTGGCAGTCAGCGCTGAAGACTTCGAGCGCTTCCAGGCGATCTGCGAGCGTGAGCGTTGCCCGTTTGCCGTGGTGGGCGAGGCTACTGCCGAGCCACAACTGACCGTCACCGACAGCCATTTCGGCAACAGCCCGGTGGACATGCCACTGGAAGTGTTGCTGGGCAAGGCGCCACGCATGCACCGTTCGGTGGTGCGTGAGGCCGAGCTGGGCGATGACTTCGATCCGGCAGCGCTTAACGTGGGCGAGTGTATCGAGCGCGTTCTGCACCACCCGGCAGTCGCCAGCAAGAGCTTCCTGATCACCATCGGCGACCGTACCATCACCGGCCTGGTTGCCCGTGATCAAATGGTCGGCCCGTGGCAGGTGCCGGTGGCAGACGTTGCCGTTACCGCGACCAGCTTTGACGTGTACACCGGTGAAGCCATGGCCATGGGCGAGCGGACGCCGCTGGCACTGCTGGATGCTCCGGCATCGGGCCGCATGGCCATCGGTGAAACCCTGACCAACATCGCGGCCTCGCGAATTGGCAAAATCTCTGACATCAAACTGTCGGCCAACTGGATGTCGGCGGCTGGCCACCCAGGTGAAGACGCGCGTCTGTACGACACCGTAAAAGCGGTCGGCATGGAGCTGTGCCCTGAGCTGGGCATCACCATTCCGGTGGGCAAAGACTCGATGTCGATGCAAACCCGCTGGAACGATGAAGGCACCGACAAGAGCGTGACCTCGCCGCTGTCGCTGATCGTCACCGGTTTCGCACCGGTGCTCGATGTTCGCCGCACCCTGACCCCAGAACTGCGCATGGACAAAGGCCTGACCGATCTGATCCTGATCGACCTGGGCCGTGGCCAAAACCGTATGGGCGCCTCGATCCTGGCCCAGACCTACGGCAAGCTTGGTAAACAAGCCCCGGACGTTGACGACGCAGAAGACCTCAAGGCCTTCTTCGCGGTCATTCAAGGTCTGAACGCTGATGGCCACCTGCTGGCTTACCACGACCGTTCCGACGGTGGTTTGCTGACCACCGTGATGGAAATGGCCTTTGCCGGTCACTGCGGTCTGAACCTGATCCTAGATTGCCTGGCCGACAGCGTTGGTCAATTGCCGGCCGTGCTGTTCAACGAAGAGCTGGGTGCCGTGATCCAGGTTCGCCAGGACGCTACCGCTGACGTGCTCGCACAGTTCAGCGCGGCGGGTCTGGGTGAATGCGTGGACGTGATTGGTCAGCCGCTGAACAACAGCGAAGTCACCATCAGCTTCCACGGTGACAAAGTGTTTGTTGGTCAGCGCGGTGAGTTGCAGCGCCAGTGGGCTGAAACCAGCTTCCAGATCCAGCGTATGCGTGACAACGCAGACTGCGCACAGCAAGAATTCGACGTGCTGCTGGAAGAAGACAATCCGGGCCTGACCGCTCAGTTGAGCTTTGACGTCAACGCCAACATCAGCGCGCCGTACATCAAAAAAGGCATTCGCCCACAAGTTGCCGTTCTGCGTGAGCAGGGCGTTAACGGTCAGGTTGAAATGGCAGCGGCATTTGACCGTGCCGGTTTCAACGCGATCGACGTGCACATGAGCGACATTCTGGCCGGCCGTGTCGACCTGAACGAGTTCAAGGGGCTGGTAGCGTGCGGTGGTTTCTCTTACGGCGACGTACTGGGTGCCGGTGAAGGCTGGGCCAAGTCGGCCTTGTTCAACGCCCGCGCACGTGATGCGTTCCAGGGCTTCTTCGAGCGTACCGACAGCTTCAGCCTGGGTGTGTGCAACGGTTGCCAGATGATGTCCAACCTCAGCGAGCTGATTCCGGGCAGCGAGTTGTGGCCGCACTTTGTGCGTAACCGCTCTGAGCAGTTCGAAGCCCGTGTTGCCATGGTTCAAGTGCAAGAGTCGAACTCGATCTTCCTGCAGGGCATGGCCGGTTCGCGCATGCCAATCGCCATCGCTCACGGTGAAGGCCACGCAGAGTTCGCCAGCCCTGAAGCGCTGCTGCAAGCCGATCTGTCGGGCACCGTTGCCCTGCGTTTCGTCGACAACCACGGCAAGGTCACCGAGAACTACCCGGCCAACCCGAACGGCTCGCCGCGCGGCATTACCGGCCTCACCAGCCGTGATGGCCGTGTGACGATCATGATGCCGCACCCTGAGCGTGTGTTCCGCGCCGTGCAGAACTCGTGGCGTCCTGAAGAGTGGAACGAAGATGCGCCATGGTTGCGCATGTTCCGTAACGCTCGCGTCTGGGTCGACTAAGGCATTTTGAAGTTCAATGCCCGTTAGACGCATATCCCTTGTGGGAGCGGGCTTGCTCGCGATGGCATCGACGCGGTTTAACAGAAATTGTGTTGACTGCATCGCTGGCAAGCCAGGCTCCCACAGGTTTCCAGGCATGTTCAACAGAGTGTTCGCTTATGTACAAGCTCAGCTTTTTTGTTCCGCCAAGCCATGTTGATGGGGTCAAGGATGCCGTATTCGCCGCTGGTGGCGGTCGCATCGGCAGCTATGACCACTGCGCCTGGCAGACCATGGGGCAGGGCCAGTTTCGTGCGCTGGACGGCAGTCAGCCGTTTATCGGGCAAACCGGTCAGGTCGAGTATGTCGGCGAATGGAAAGTTGAGCTGGTCGTGGCAGATGAGTTGATTCATTCCGTGGTGGCTGCGCTCAAACACAGCCACCCGTATGAAACGCCTGCATACGAGGTGTGGCGTCTGGCTGATATCTAATCCGGCGCTGCATAAAAAAGCCCGCTGGCCCTTATGGGGGCAGCGGGCTTTTTAGTGCGCGGCGTTTTTGCAGGTTAAGGGCGTATCTCAACCATCGTGCCGTCTTTGACCATGCTCCAGACTTCACGCATTTCGTAGTTTTTCATGGCGATGCAGCCATCGGTCCAGTCCAGCGTGTGAAACAGCTCTTCGGGGTTTTCTTCAGAGTCTGGCGTGCCATGAATCATGATCATCGATCCCGGATTCACCCCTTCACGCCGAGCCTTGGCGGCATCGCTGATGTTGGGGTAATTGATGTGCATGGCCAGGTTGAATTTGTCGCTGCGCTTGCGCCAATCCACCCAGTACAGCCCTTCGGGGGTGCGCTTGTCGCCTTCCTGTAATTTTGGCCCTTTAGGCTGTTTGCCCAATGAGATGCGATAGCTTCTGATCACTTTTCCATCGCTGATCAGCTCGAGCCTGCGCGCTGACTTGATCACCAGGATCTTGTCGACCGATTTGCTGGCACTGGCCCGTTGTGACGCTTGGGGTGGTTTAAGCACCTGTTCTTTGTCGACGGGCTTACCGTTGATAGTCATGACTACAGCGGCTTGGCAAGTAACGGCAAACGACAGGCAAAGTGCAGCAAGCAACCAGCGCATTAGGGAGGTATTCCTGAGGTACAAGGCGAACATCATTATTGTGGGGGTGTTATCAACTCTGGCAGCGGCGGTACCGCCTCGCTGCGCACAGGGTAAGCCTGTGTCGGGCGATCAGAAAAAAAGCATTCTAGGGTACGGCTCACAGTGCGAAAAGCTAACTCGGACCAAGGGATATCGGCCTCATCAAACAACCGAACTTCGAGGCTTTCTTCACCGGCGGCAAAGTCGGGGCTTTGCAATTGGGCGCGGTAGAAAATATGCACCTGATTAATGTGGGGTACATCAATCAGCGTGTAGATCGCCAACTGCTGAACCTGGGCGCACGCTTCTTCTAGGGTTTCCCGGCGGGCCGCCTGTTCGACTGTTTCACCGTTTTCCATAAAGCCTGCGGGCAGTGTCCAGAAGCCTTTGCGCGGTTCGATGGCGCGACGGCACAGCAGCACTTGCGTGCCCCAGGTGGGCAGGCAGCCGGCGACAATATTCGGGTTCTGGTAGTGAATCGTGTGGCAGTGGTCGCAGACATAACGCAGGCGCGAATCGCCCTGCGGGATATGTTGGCTGACAGAGTTGCCGCACTGACTGCAAAATTTCATGCTGTGCTCTCGCGCTGTGGCGCCTATCTTGGGGCTGAGACGAATTTACGGCAAGCCCCACTTTGTGCCCTGCGACAGTCTGGGGCTTGGGTGCCTTGGGCAATTTGGTGCATGATGCCCGATAAGTGACGGATCGAGATGACCTATGCTGGATGAGCTACTTAGCCGTATGAGTCGCTACACCCCACGGACGCTGGAAACAGACCGCAGCTTTCCGGAGGCCGCGGTACTGTTGCCGGTGACGCGCAGTGACAAGCCTGAACTGATTTTGACCCTGCGTGCCAGCGGGTTGTCGACTCACGGCGGTGAAGTGGCTTTTCCGGGTGGGCGCCGCGACCCCGAAGACCCGGACCTGGTGTTTACTGCCCTGCGTGAAGCCGAAGAAGAAATCGGTTTGCCGCCGGGGCTGGTCGAGGTCGTCGGGCCTCTCAGCCCTTTGGTCTCACTGCACGGTATCCGTGTCACGCCTTATGTGGGGCTGGTCCCGGACTACGTCGAGTATCTGGCCAACGATGCCGAGATTGCGGCGGTGTTCAGCGTGCCGCTGGATTTTTTCCGCCAGGACCCGCGCGAGCACACCCACCGTATCGATTACCAGGGGCGCAGCTGGTATGTGCCCAGTTACCGTTTTGGTGTTTACAAGATCTGGGGCCTGTCGGCGATCATGATCGTTGAGCTGATGAACCTGCTGTACGACGACGTCAACATCAGCCTGCACACCCCGCCTGAACGTTTTATCAATGTATAGAGCTGTCTGCAGACAGCCACGCCTGCCTTGAGGACATCAGTATGAAATATCGCTTGGGCGATTCCTGCGTCGACACACATCCCGACAGTTGGGCGGCCCCCAATGCCACCCTGATCGGCAAGGTCCGTCTGGAAGAGGGCGCCAGTGTCTGGTTTAACGCTGTGTTGCGCGGCGATAACGAATTGATCCTGATCGGCAAGCACAGCAACGTGCAGGACGGCGCGGTGATGCACACTGACATGGGCTACCCGCTGACCTTGGGTACTGGCGTGACCATTGGCCATAACGCCATGTTGCACGGCTGCACCGTGGGCGATTACAGCCTGATCGGCATTAATGCGGTCATCCTCAACGGCGCCAAAATCGGCAAACATTGCATCATCGGCGCCAACTCGCTGATCGGCGAGGGCAAGGAGATCCCGGACGGTTCGCTGGTCATGGGCTCGCCGGGCAAAGTGGTGCGTGAGCTGACCGAAGAACAGAAAAAAATGCTCGAAGCCAGCGCGGCCAGCTATGTGAAAAACGGCCAGCGCTATGCCCGCGACCTGGCGGTGCAAGACGATGAGTGATGCCGAGCGCCCGGTCGCCTCGCCGTGCGTGAGCATTTGCGCACTGGACGACGATGACATCTGCACCGGCTGCCAGCGCACCGTGGCCGAAATCACCCGTTGGAGCCGCATGACCAACCCCGAGCGCCGCGAAGTGCTGGCCTTGTGTCATGAACGGGCCAAATCCAGCGGCGTGATGTGGGTGTTGGGCGGTCAGTAATTGCTTTGTAGTCGCTGCCGCAGGCTGCGATAAGGCCCGAAGGGGCTTCAAAATCCTGGGGCTGCTGCGCAACCCATCGCAGCCTGCGGCAGCGGCTACAAAAAAGGGCATGACTCAAGTACCCTGTGCGCCTTAATTTGAGGTGCCACCCGCAACCATGCTGTTTCTAATCGCTTACATCGCCAGCGTTGTGCTGATCAACTACGCGTTCTCTTCGGCGCCGCACCTGGACATCATCTGGTCAGCCTGGGGTGGGCTGGTCTTTGTGCTGCGCGACATGGTGCAGACCCGCTTCGGTCATGGCGCGTTGATAGCCATGCTGGTCGCGCTGGTGTTGTCCTATATCACCTCCGATCCCTCGATTGCCCTGGCCAGTGCTACCGCCTTTGCGGTGTCCGAATGCATTGACTGGCTGGTGTTCAGCATCACCAAGCGCCCGTTGCATGACCGTCTGTGGATCAGCTCGGCGCTGAGCATCCCGATTGATACCTTTATCTTCTTCGGCATGATCGACGCCTTTACCCCCGGCGTGATCATCACCGCGATGGCTTCAAAATTTGCCGGTGTGACCTGTGTCTGGCTGGCCATGGCCTGGCGGTTGCGCAAAGCCAACCAAGCTAAAGCCTGACACGCTGGATCATGTAAAATGCTGGCCTTTCTTCCCGGCAGGCGCGAGCGTTGCACGCGCCTTCGATGATTTGCTTCCTTGAGGACCTGAAATGACCCGTATCGGAACTCCACTGTCGCCGACCGCGACCCGCGTATTGCTGTGTGGCTGCGGCGAGCTGGGTAAAGAAGTCGTCATCGAATTGCAGCGCCTGGGCGTTGAAGTGATCGCCGTTGATCGCTATGCCAATGCCCCGGCCATGCAGGTTGCGCACCGCAGCCACGTGATCAACATGCTGGACGGCGCCGCGCTGCGTGCCGTCATCGAGCTGGAAAAGCCGCACTTCATCGTTCCGGAAATCGAAGCCATCGCCACCGCGACGCTGGTCGAGCTGGAAGCCGAAGGCTTCACCGTGATCCCGACCGCGCGTGCCACCTCGCTGACCATGAACCGCGAAGGCATTCGTCGCCTGGCCGCTGAAGAGCTGGACTTGCCGACCTCGCCCTACCACTTCGCTGATACCTTCGAGGACTACAGCAAAGCGGTCGAGGACCTGGGCTTCCCGTGCGTGGTCAAGCCGGTGATGAGTTCGTCGGGCAAGGGCCAAAGCCTGCTGCGTAGCGCTGACGACGTGCAAAAGGCCTGGGACTACGCGCAAGAAGGCGGTCGTGCGGGCAAAGGCCGGGTCATCATCGAAGGCTTCATCGACTTCGATTACGAAATCACCTTGCTCACCGTGCGCCACGTAGGTGGCACAACTTTCTGTGCGCCGGTCGGCCATCGTCAAGAGAAGGGCGATTATCAGGAATCCTGGCAGCCACAGGCCATGAGCCCGATTGCTCTGGCTGAGTCCGAGCGTGTTGCCAAGGCGGTGACTGAAGCGTTGGGCGGTCGTGGCCTGTTTGGCGTTGAGCTGTTTATCAAAGGCGATCAGGTGTGGTTCAGCGAAGTGTCGCCGCGCCCCCATGACACCGGTCTGGTGACCTTGATCTCGCAAGACTTGTCGCAGTTTGCACTGCACGCCCGTGCCATTCTGGGCTTGCCGATCCCGTTGATCCGTCAGTTCGGCCCATCGGCTTCGGCCGTGATTCTGGTAGAAGGCCAGTCGACCCAGACCGCATTCGCCAACCTCGGCGCAGCCCTGAGCGAGCCGGACACCGCGCTGCGCTTGTTTGGCAAGCCAGAAGTCAATGGTCAGCGCCGCATGGGTGTTGCCTTGGCCCGTGACGAGTCGATTGAAGCCGCCCGCGCCAAAGCCACCCGCGCCGCTCAAACGGTAGTCGTAGAGCTGTAACCCGACCTGTAGGAGCGAGCTCGTCTCGCGATCTTTTGAGCTTTAAAAGATCGCGAGGCAAGCTCGCTCCTACAGTCGTTATGCGACCTTGTTCAGGTCCGCTTCTCTGGTTTCCTTCAGGCACAGCACAGCGATCAAGCTGAGCACCGCTGCGCCCGAGACATACCCGCCCACCCAGCTTAAACCGCCCATCGCCACCAGCTTCTGGGCGAAGAAGGGTGCGGCCGATGCGCCGACTATCCCGCCCAAGTTATAGGCCGCAGACGCGCCGGTGTAACGCACACGGGTCGGAAACAATTCCGGCAGCAGAGCGCCCATGGGGGCGAAGGTCACGCCCATCAAAAACAGCTCAATGCACAAGAACAGCGCCACGCCCCAGGTGGTGCCGTGGGTGAGCAGCGGTTCCATCAAAAAGCCGGACAGAATCGCCAGCACGCCACCGACCACCAGCACCGGCTTGCGCCCGTAACGATCGCTGGCCCAGGCCGACAGCGGTGTTGCGGCGGCCATAAACAGCACGGCAAAGCACAGCAGACCCAGGAAGGTTTCGCGGGTGTAGCCCAGGGTTGCCACGCCATAACTCAGCGAAAACACCGTGGAGATGTAAAACAGCGCATAACACACCACCATCGAGGCGGCGCCCAGCAGCATCGGTGCCCAATATTGCGCAAAGAGTTCGACGATCGGCATTTTCACCCGTTCGTGTTGCGCCACGGCTTTGGCGAACACCGGGGTTTCTTCCAGCTTCAGGCGCACATACAGGCCGACCATCACCAGTGCGGCGCTCAACAGGAACGGAATGCGCCAGCCCCACGAGCGGAACTGTTCATCGCTGAGGGACATGGCCAGTATCAGGAACAGGCCGTTGGCAGCCAGAAAGCCAATCGACGGACCTAATTGCGGGAACATGCCGAACCAGGCGCGCTTGCCTTTCGGCGCGTTTTCGGTGGCCAGCAAGGCCGCGCCGCCCCATTCACCGCCTAGCCCCAGGCCTTGGCCGAAGCGCAGCACGCACAGCAGGATCGGGGCCCAGGCGCCAATGGTGGCGTAGCCCGGCAGCACGCCGATCAAAGTGGTACACACGCCCATTAGCAGCAGGGACGCCACCAGCGTGGATTTACGCCCGACCCGGTCACCAAAGTGGCCAAACAGGAATGAACCCAGCGGGCGTGCGAGAAAGGCGATACCAAAGGTCAGAAAGGCCGACAGCATTTGTGCGGTGCCGGATGTTTGCGGGAAAAATACCGGGCCAATGACCAATGCTGCCGCGGTGGCATAGACATAAAAGTCATAGAACTCGATGGCCGTGCCAATAAAGCTGGCCGTCGCGACGCGGGTCGCGGAATTGGCCGGTTTATCAGGCGAGGCTTCGCTGTAAGTGGTGCTGGAAGTCATGCGCATATCCCTGACAGTTATGAGCTCGTGGTCGTTATCCGCCTTGGTGGCTGGATGTGCCGGAGCAATTGTTATGGTCGTTGAGCCCTGAGGCTGGGTGTAAACGCGGTTCGGGATGGGAACAAGCGCTGATTGTACGTGCAGCCACCCGCTGACAGCGCTGGGTGCGGGTAGCACGCGTGTCGGCGGGGCTTGGATAAGCGCATTGATTATAGGGAGGCCAAATCGAATGTAACAAGGCCTTACATGGTGATCAGGCCGCGAGCTTGACGCTGTCGTGCCAGATCAGCACACGGCTGACGCGGTTGTCTTCGGTGGCGAGGATTTCGAGGCGGTAGTGGCCGATCTTCAGGCACACAGTGCTTTCGGGGATGGTCTCTAGCGCTTCGGTAACCAGCCCGTTGAGGGTTTTCGGGCCGTCGCTGGGCAGGTGCCAGCCCAGGCTTTTGTTCAGTTCGCGCAGGCTGGCGGCGCCATCGACCACATAGCGGCCATCGGGGAGCGGCTCAATATGCGGGTTGTCGAGGTCTTGCTCGTTTTCGAATTCGCCGACGATCTCTTCGAGAATATCTTCCAGCGTGACAATGCCGAGCACTTCGCCGTATTCATCGACCACCACGCCGATGCGGCGTTGCTGTTTATGAAAATTGAGCAGTTGCAGTTGTAGCGGGGTGCTTTCGGGAACGAAGTAGGGTTCGTGGCAGACCGCCAGCAAGGCTTCTTTGGTCAGGCTGGCATCGGGCAGCATGTGCTGGATGTGCCGGGTATTGAGGATGGCTTCGACCTGATTGATGTCGTTATGAAACACCGGCAGGCGCGTGCGTTTGGTCAGGCGAAGTTGCTCGATCAGGTCTTCGATCGGGTCATCGAGGTTCAGGCCTTCGACTTCGCTGCGCGGGATCAGGATGTCGTTGACGGTGATGTTGTCCAGCGCCTGAATGCCCGACAGCAGGCCGGGGCGGCTGCTGGAGGGCTCGGCATCACGGGTCGGGACTTCGCTGGGCGACTGCTGCGGCGCGTCGCGGTGCGCCTTGGCGCCAACCTTGCGCGACGTTTTGCCAATAAAGAAGCCTAAGCCGAGAAACAGCAGGGCCAACACTGCAAGCACTGGACCGTGGGGCAAGCTATCCATATTCATCGCCGTCAGATATGCAGAATGTATTCACGGACCAGTTTGCTGCCAAAGTAGGCCAGCATTAACAGGCAGAAACCGGCAAGCGTCCAGCGGATGGCTTTGTGCCCGCGCCAGCCGAGGCGGTTACGCCCCCACAGCAGCACGCTAAAGACAATCCAGGCCAGGCAAGCG
Organism: Pseudomonas sp. FSL R10-1350; assembly: GCF_009600525.1. Taxonomy (NCBI): domain Bacteria; kingdom Pseudomonadati; phylum Pseudomonadota; class Gammaproteobacteria; order Pseudomonadales; family Pseudomonadaceae; genus Pseudomonas; species Pseudomonas sp. FSL R10-1350. The sequence goes on along the minus strand of NZ_WIVR01000035.1, from coordinate 19,850 downwards.
AGCAGGGTCTTGTGCACCAGATGCTGGGCAAACAGGTTGCCCAGGAACACCCAGCCAGAAATCAGCGACAGTGACAGCAGCGACCAGCCCGCCCACAGGAAGCCAAACAGCAGGCTTTCCATGGTTTGCAGCGGCGGGAAGTTTTTGATCAGGCCCTTGGGGTGCTTGTGCTTGAGCTGGTAGTTCTGCAAGGACAGCAGCAAGGCCTGGAACACGGCAATCGTGAACATGCCGTACGCCAGAATCGACAGCAGGATGTGCAGCAGGATCCCCGGCTCTTCATCGACCACCTGAACGGTGCCGGCGGGGGCGAATTGCGACATCAGTACGGTGAATATCCCCAGCGGGTACAGCAATAGCAGCAGATTCTCGACCGGGATGCGGGCGCAGGCCACCAGCGTCACGATGATCACCGCCACGGCAATCAGGCTCGCGGCGCTGAAAAAGTCCAGCTCAAGGCCTGCCGGTGTCAGCAAATGGGTAAACAGGCTCGCGGCGTGGGCGATAACGGCAAGAATGCCGAGCGTTACCAACAGGCGTTTGTTGGCCTTGGCGCCCTGACGCAGGCATTTGCCTTGATAAAAGGTCGCAGCGGCATATAAGCAGGCGGCGGCGAGGCTGGGTAGCAAGCTGGGTGACAAGGGGAGCATAAATCCTGTTAGGCAAGCCCGAAAGGGCTGAGTTTGGCATACAACCGGCCGTACACGAAAGACCACATACGCGACGCCAAGGTGTGCGCGGCGGCCAGTCTTCGCTATAATCCGCGACCTGCCCACGCCGCAGGCTCGCCGAGCATCAGTTTTACACGGGCTGGGCCGCAATTACCCCGGTCTACTTTGGGCCTGAAAGGATCGCGCATGTTTGAAAATTTAACCGATCGTCTCTCGCAGACGCTGCGCCATGTCACCGGCAAGGCCAAGCTGACCGAAGACAATATTAAAGACACCCTGCGTGAAGTGCGCATGGCGTTGCTGGAAGCCGACGTGGCTTTGCCGGTGGTCAAAGACTTCGTCAACTCGGTCAAAGAGCGCGCGGTCGGCACCGAAGTGTCGCGCAGCCTGACGCCGGGTCAGGCGTTTGTAAAAATCGTCCAGGCCGAACTCGAAAGCCTGATGGGCGCTGCCAACGAGGACCTGCTCCTCAATGTTGCGCCGCCTGCCGTGGTTCTGATGGCCGGTTTGCAGGGTGCGGGTAAAACCACCACCGCCGGCAAGCTGGCGCGCTTCCTTAAAGAGCGCAAAAAGAAAACCGTGATGGTGGTGTCGGCCGACGTGTACCGTCCGGCGGCCATTAAACAGCTGGAAACCCTGGCGGGCGAAGTGGGCGTTACGTTCTTCCCGTCCGATATCAGCCAGAAGCCAGTGGCCATCGCGCAAGCGGCTATTAATGAAGCCAAGCTCAAATTCATCGATGTCGTGATCGTCGACACCGCCGGTCGTCTGCACATCGACGCCGAGATGATGGCCGAGATCCAGGAGTTGCACGCGGCGGTCAAGCCGGTCGAGACCCTGTTCGTGGTCGACGCCATGACCGGCCAGGATGCGGCCAACACCGCCAAGGCCTTTGGTGATGCGCTGCCGCTGACCGGTGTGATCCTGACCAAGGTCGACGGTGATGCCCGAGGCGGTGCGGCATTGTCCGTGCGCTCGATCACCGGCAAGCCGATCAAGTTCATCGGTATGGGCGAGAAGAGCGACGCGCTCGAGCCGTTCCACCCGGACCGTATTGCCTCGCGCATTCTGGGCATGGGCGACGTGCTCAGCCTGATCGAGCAAGCTGAACAGACGCTCGATAAAGACAAAGCCGACAAACTGGCTAAAAAGCTTAAAAAAGGTAAAGGCTTCGACCTCGAAGACTTCCGCGACCAACTGCAACAGATGAAGAACATGGGCGGCCTTGGCGGCCTCATGGACAAACTGCCGAACATGGGCGGTGTCAATCTGGCGCAAATGGGCAATGCCCAGGGCGCTGCTGAAAAGCAGTTCAAGCAAATGGAAGCCATCATCAACTCCATGACTCCGGCCGAGCGCCGTGACCCTGACCTGATCAGCGGTTCGCGCAAACGTCGTATTGCCATGGGCTCCGGCACTCAGGTGCAGGACATCGGGCGCTTGATCAAGCAGCACAAGCAGATGCAAAAGATGATGAAAAAATTCTCCGCCAAAGGCGGAATGGCCAAAATGATGCGCGGCATGGGCTCGATGTTGCCCGGCGGCGGCATGCCAAAAATGTAAATTACCCGCCCGCACGCGTGCGTGCGGGTAACTCGCAACCTTGCGAGACACCCGGCAAACCCGCGTTGTGCGGGAGCTGACCTGTCGCCATTCGTGGCGGCCTTATGGCAAATCTACATCGCAGGCCCATAGGCGCCTGAAAAAGACATTTGCAAAAGTCCGGATATTCCTTAGAATATGCGGCCTTTCGGGCACCTATGCCCGCTGTGCATTTAGATTTGCAGCACCGACTACAGGAACGATGTTCACATGCTAACAATCCGTCTTGCCCTTGGCGGCTCCAAAAAGCGCCCGTTTTACCACTTGACCGTTACCGACAGCCGTAACCCACGTGACGGTTCCCACAAGGAACAAATTGGCTTCTTCAACCCGGTTGCCCGTGGTCAGGAAGTTCGTTTCTCCGTTAAAGAAGACCGTCTCGCTTACTGGTTGGGCGTTGGTGCACAAATGTCTGAGCGCGTAGCTCAGCTTGTGAAGGTCAATGCTAAGGCTGCGGCCTGAGCAATATGAGCGTGACGCCTGAAACTGCTGATGATTTGATCGTTATCGGCAAGATTTTTTCGATTCATGGCGTACGCGGCGAAGTGAAGGTGTATTCCTTTACGGATCCAATTGACAACCTGCTCGATTACAAAAAAGTCACGCTTCGGCGTGGTGCTGATGTGCGGCAGGTAGAGCTGGTCAGTGGTCGTTCCCAGAACGGCAAGTTTCTGGTTGTGAAGATCAAAGGTCTCGATGACCGTGATGAAGCAGGTCTTCTTCGCGAATTCGAAATCTGCGTACCACGCAGCCTGTTCCCTGAACTGACCGACGGCGAGTACTACTGGTACGAGCTTGAAGGCCTCAAGGTCATCGATACAGAAGGGCAATTGCTCGGGAAAATCGATCACCTGCTAGAGACTGGCTCTAACGATGTGATGTACGTCAAACCTTGCCCAGGTAGCCTGGATGACCGTGATCGCTTGTTGCCCTACACAGAGCAATGCGTGCTGAGCGTCGACCTGGTAGCCGGCGAGATGAAGGTGGATTGGGATGCGGACTTCTAAGCGTGGCTAAATTACGCGTAGAAGTGATCAGTTTGTTTCCCGAAATGTTTTCCGCCATCAGCGACTATGGCATCACCAGTCGCGCGGTGAAACAAGGGCTCTTGCAGCTCACCTGTTGGAATCCGCGGGACTACACAACGGACCGGCATCACACTGTGGACGATCGCCCATTTGGCGGTGGTCCGGGCATGGTGATGAAGATCAAGCCTCTGGAAGATGCGCTGGTTCAGGCCAGAGAAGCAGCCGGAGAGGCGGCGAAGGTAATTTACCTGTCGCCCCAAGGCCGCCAGCTTAATCAGTCGGCGGTACGCGAACTGGCGAATGAGGAAGCATTAATCCTCATTGCAGGTCGTTATGAAGGCATTGACGAGCGTTTTATAGACGCTTATGTCGATGAAGAGTGGTCGATTGGTGACTATGTACTTTCCGGTGGCGAGCTGCCGGCGATGGTTCTGATTGATGCGGTTACACGACTGCTGCCCGGAGCTTTAGGGCATGTGGACTCCGCGGAGGAAGATTCCTTCACGGACGGTCTGCTGGATTGCCCGCACTACACCCGACCGGAGGTGTATGCGGATCAGCGTGTTCCCGACGTATTGCTAAGTGGCAATCATGCACACATCCGGCGTTGGCGTTTACAGCAGTCCCTTGGGCGGACCTTTGAACGACGCGCCGATCTTCTGGAAAGCCGCTCGCTTTCTGGAGAAGAGAAGAAGCTGCTTGAGGAATATATCCGCGAGCGGGACGATAGTTAACAACGTATCGATGGTAGATCCAGACGATCTACCTTAGGAGCACAGCATGACTAACAAAATCATCCTTGCACTCGAAGCAGAGCAGATGACCAAAGAGATCCCTACCTTTGCCCCGGGCGACACCATTGTCGTTCAGGTGAAAGTGAAGGAAGGCGACCGTTCGCGTCTGCAAGCTTTCGAAGGTGTAGTGATTGCCAAGCGTAACCGTGGCGTGAACAGTGCTTTCACTGTTCGTAAAATCTCCAACGGTGTTGGCGTAGAGCGTACTTTCCAGACCTACAGCCCGCAAATCGACAGCATGGCTGTGAAGCGTCGCGGTGACGTTCGTAAAGCCAAGCTGTACTACCTGCGTGACCTGTCCGGTAAAGCAGCTCGCATCAAGGAAAAACTGGCTTAAGTCCAGCTTCCCGATGCAGAAAAAAGCAGCCTTCGGGCTGCTTTTTTGTTGCCTGAAATTTGTCAGACCTTTGTCCAGTTGTGGGTAGTAAAAAGCATGACTTCGCGCGAGCAAGAGATCCAACGTCGTACAGATTTATCCGTCACCAGCATTACCAAAGCGGTATTCCCTTCGACCACCAATCACCACAACACCTTGTTTGGCGGCACAGCGCTGGCCTGGATGGACGAAGTCTCGTTCATCGCCGCGACTCGTTTCTGCCGTTTACCGTTGGTGACCGTTTCGACTGACCGTATCGACTTCAACCACCCGATCGCGGCGGGTTCGATTGTTGAATTGATTGGTCGTGTCGTGAAAGTGGGCAACACCAGCCTCAAGGTTGAAGTTGAAGTGTATGTCGAGAGCATGAGCAGTGATGGTCGTGAACTGGCGATCCAGGGCTTGTTCAGTTTTGTCGCCATCGACGATGCCAAACGCCCGGTGCCGGTGTTGCCGGGGTATTAGGTCCGCGACGTCAAAGCCAGATCAAAAGATCGCGAGACAAGCTCGCTCCTACAGATGTGTCCACGGGTGTACTCCGTCCGTAGCAGTTGACGAGCCTTGCGAGGCTACGTCCGGCTGCGTAGCAGCCGTAAAACCATTTGCAGATCAAAAGATCGCGAGCAAGCTCGCTCCTACAGATGTGTCCACGGGTGTACTCCGTCCGTAGCAGTTGTCGAGCTTTGCGAGGCGACGTCCGGCTGCGCAGCAGCCGTAATCCATTCAGGCGTCCTGCCTGATCAACGCCAGCAACGTCCACCCTGCGCCCGGTTTCAATTCGCTTTCGGGCGTCACCACATGCACCCAGCCCGTGCTGTCACGGGCGAACAGCAGGGTGGCGCGTTTGCCGTGCAACGTCTGGTAATCCTCCCAGGTGAAGTTGTCGGTCAGGGTGGTGCTGTACATCTCGGCGCCCTGGCTCAGTTCGCTGGCCAATTGCCCGTAGGTCAACGCCGGATTGCCCAGCGCAAGCCCACGGTATTCATGGCTGGCGCGATGCTTGTCAGAGCGGCGGTGTTCCTGGCCGTTGGCCAGTGCAAACACCCGGCGCGGGCCAAACTCATGGGCGAAGCGCACCGCGGCCAAGGTGTTCAGTTCGCCAGACGCCGACAAGGCAAGTAAATGCCCAAGCCCGACCAGATCCAGATGTGTCTCGGCATGCTGTGAGGCCGGATTACCAAAGTAAGTGGGCAAGTTGTCCATGCGCGCAGCGCGGATGTTCTCCCAGTTGGAGTCGGTGAGTACCACGCGGCTGCCTTGCTGTTGCAGGGCCTTGCCAATGACCCGGGCCGGACCGTTGGCGCCGACGATCAAAAAACCGCTGGGGGGCGGTTCTGCAACTTTGAGCAGGCGCGCCAGCGGCCGTGCTGTTGCACTTTGCAGCACCACAGTGCCGATGATCACCGCGAAGGTCAGCGGCACCAGTAACAGCGCGCCTTCATGGCCCGCCTCGTTGAGCCGGATCGCGAAAATCGCCGACACGGCCGCCGCGACAATCCCGCGCGGCGCGATCCAGGCCAGCAAGGCGCGCTCGCGCCAACTGAGCTTTGACCCTGCCGTGGACAGCAGCACATTCAAAGGGCGGGCAACCAGCTGAATGATCAACAGCAAAACCAGCACCACAGGCCCGAGGCCGATCATGGCGTGCAAGTCCAGACGTGCCGCCAGCAGAATAAACAGGCCTGAAATCAGAAACACACTGAGGTTTTCTTTGAAGTGCAGGATGTTGCGCACATCGACGCCCTTCATGTTGGCCATCCACATGCCCATGAGCGTGACCGCCAGCAGCCCGGACTCGTGCATCACTTGGTTGGCCGCAATAAATACCCCCAGCACCCCGGCCAGCGTCGCCAGGCTTTGCAGGTATTCCGGCAGCCATTGCTTGCGCACGATCTGGCCCATGATCCAGCCGCCGATAATGCCAAACAGGCTGCCGCAGACGATGACCCCGGCAAACGTCAACAAGCTTTGGCTCAGGCCGTTGTCGCTGGCGCGGGCGATGATAAAGCTATAAACCACCACGGCGAGCAGGGCGCCAATCGGGTCAATAACGATGCCTTCCCAGCGCAGGATGTTGGCAATCGACGCTTTGGGCCGTACCACCCGCAGCATCGGTACAATCACGGTCGGCCCGGTGACCAGGGTCAGGGTGCCGAACAACAGGGCCAGCAGCCAGTCAAAGCCCAGCAGCCAATGGGTAGCCAGGGTGATCACAGCCCAGGTGGAGAGGGCGCCGATGGTCACCAAACGGTGCACCACGCTGCCGATCTCACGCCATTCGGACAGGTGCAAGGTCAGGCTGCCCTCAAACAGAATCAACGCCACTGCCAGCGAAACCAGCGGCATCAGCAGCGGGCCGAACAGCGCTTGCGGGTCGAGCCAGCCCAGCACGGGGCCTACCAAAATACCGGTCAGCAGCAAAAACAGGATGGCCGGCAGCTTGAGCCGCCAGGCCAGCCACTGGGACGCCAGTGCGGCAAGGCCGATACCGCCGAAAGACAGCAAAATCTGTTGTTCGGTCATACGTAGTCCCGTAAAAACTGATGGTTTATCGCGCAGGCTGCCTATGAAAGACTAGCGGCCGCTTTTTCAATTCACATTTTATTTGTGCGCGGCTCTCTGGCCGTGCTGTACGAGTGCCAATGCCTGCCATCGACAACCCGCTTATCGACCGCTTTCTGGATGCCTTATGGCTGGAAAAAGGCCTGTCGGACAACACCCGCGATGCATATCGCAGCGACCTGGCGCTGTTCAATGGCTGGTTGCAGGAACGCGGTATCGAGTTGATCGATGCCGGGCGCGAGTTGATCCTTGATCATCTGGCCTGGCGCCTCGACCAAGCGTACAAGCCGCGCTCGACTGCACGCTTTTTGTCCGGTGCACGGGGTTTTTATCGCTATCTCTTGCGTGAAAAGCTTATAACCGTTGACCCGACCTTGCAGGTCGATATGCCGCAGTTAGGCCGGCCTTTGCCCAAGTCACTGTCAGAAGCAGACGTAGAAGCCTTGCTCGCCGCGCCAGACCTGAGTGAAGCCATCGGCCAGCGTGACCGCGCCATGCTTGAAGTCCTGTATGCCTGCGGGTTGCGGGTGACCGAGCTGGTCAGCCTGACTCTGGAGCAAGTGAATCTGCGTCAGGGCGTGCTGCGGGTGATGGGCAAGGGCAGCAAGGAGCGGCTGGTGCCGATGGGCGAGGAGGCGATTGTCTGGGTTGAGCGCTACCTGCGCGACGGCCGTGCCGAGTTGCTGAATGGTCGTCCCAGCGATGTGCTGTTCCCCAGCCTGCGCGGTGAGCAAATGACCCGCCAGACCTTCTGGCACCGCATCAAGCATCAGGCCATGGTGGCCGGGATCGAAAAATCGCTGTCTCCGCACACGTTGCGGCACGCGTTTGCCACCCATTTGCTCAACCATGGCGCCGATTTGCGCGTGGTGCAGATGCTGTTGGGGCACAGCGACCTGTCCACCACGCAGATTTACACCCACGTAGCTCGCGCCCGCTTGCAAGATCTGCACGCTCAGCACCATCCGCGAGGCTAGCTGGACGTCAGTTGATCGTCGGCCCGGCAAGCCATCTGTGGTAGGCTTTGCCGGTTTCGAAAGCGAGCCGCCAAAACCCGTTTATACACCGTGGTATCAGGCTTGGCCGTTTGTCCGCCTTCAGGAGTTCCCATGCGCGTGACCCAGATTTTTGCCGCCGCAGCCATTGCGTTGGTCAGTACGTTTTCTTTCGCCGATACCGGCGCCGAACAAGCCATTCGCAAAAGCCTTGATACGCTGCAACTGGATGTTCCGATCGAGAGCATCAGCGCAAGCCCGATGGCGGGCCTGTATGAAGTCAAACTCAAGGGCAGCCGCGTGCTGTATGCCAGCGCTGATGGCCAGTTCATCGTGCAGGGCTACATGTTCCAGCTCAAGGACGGCAAGCCGGTCAACCTCACCGAAAAGGCTGAGCGTGATGGCGTTGCCAAACTGATCAATGGTATTCCGGTGGCCGAAACCGTCGTTTACCCTGCGGTCGGTGAAACCAAGTCGCATATCACCGTCTTCACCGACACCACCTGCCCGTATTGCCATAAATTGCACGCCGAAATCCCCGAACTGAACAAAATGGGGATCGAAGTGCGCTATGTTGCGTTCCCGCGCCAGGGCTTGGGCTCGCCGGGTGATCAACAGCTGCAGGCGGTCTGGTGTTCCACGGACAAGAAAAGCGCCATGGACAAGATGACCGACGGCAAAACCGTCAACGCGCCGAAATGCGCCAACCCGGTTGCCAAGCAATTTGCCTTGGGGCAGTCCATCGGGGTCAACGGCACACCGGCCATCGTACTTGCCGATGGCCAGGTAATTCCGGGTTATCAGCCTGCTGCGCAGGTTGGCAAGCTGGCACTCAGTGTTAAATAATCCTGCGTCGTTACGCTAAGCCGGTAACGATCATGGCCGGGCACTTCAACTGCCCGGCTATTAATAGAGAACCGTGGCAGTCCACGGTTGTTTTCCACGGCCGACCTTGAGTCGGCCGTTTTATGGGGAGTTCAGCGTGAATCCGGTCAAAGTAGGTATCTGTGGGCTCGGGACCGTCGGTGGCGGTACCTTTAACGTACTAAAGCGTAACGCCGAGGAGATTGCCCGCCGTGCCGGGCGTGGCATCCAGGTTGCGCAAATTGCTCTGCGTACGCCAAACCCTCAGTGCGACATTACCGGTACCCCCATTACCAACGATGTTTTCGCTGTTGCCACCAACCCTGAAATTGACATCGTTATCGAGCTGATTGGTGGTTACACCATCGCCCGTGAACTGGTGCTCAAAGCCATCGAAAACGGCAAGCACGTGGTCACCGCCAACAAGGCGCTGATTGCCGTGCACGGTAACGAGATCTTCGCCAAGGCTCAGGAAAAGGGCGTGATCGTCGCGTTCGAAGCAGCGGTTGCCGGTGGTATTCCGGTGATCAAGGCGATTCGTGAAGGCTTGTCGGCCAACCGCATCAACTGGGTGGCGGGCATCATCAACGGTACCGGTAACTTCATCCTCACCGAAATGCGCGAAAAGGGCCGTACGTTTGAAGACGTACTGGCCGAAGCGCAAGCGTTGGGCTATGCCGAAGCAGACCCGACGTTCGACGTTGAAGGCATTGATGCGGCGCACAAACTGACGATTCTGGCGTCGATTGCCTTCGGCATTCCGCTGCAATTCGACAAAGCCTACACCGAGGGCATCACCAAGCTGACCACGGCTGACGTGAACTACGCAGAAGCCCTGGGCTATCGCATCAAGCACCTGGGCGTTGCGCGCAGCACGGCCAGCGGCATCGAGCTGCGGGTTCACCCGACCCTGATCCCGGCTGATCGCCTGATCGCCAACGTCAATGGCGTGATGAACGCGGTAATGGTCAATGGTGACGCGGCAGGTTCGACCCTGTTCTACGGCGCTGGCGCCGGCATGGAACCGACCGCCTCCTCGGTGGTGGCTGACCTGGTTGACGTGGTGCGCGCCATGACCTCCGACCCGGAGAACCGCGTGCCGCACCTGGCCTTCCAGCCGGACGCGCTGTCTGCTCACCCGATCCTGCCGATCGAAGCGTGCGAAAGTGCTTACTACCTGCGCATCCAGGCCAAAGACCATCCGGGCGTCCTGGCTCAAGTGGCCAGCATCTTGTCGGAGCGCGGTATCAACATCGAATCGATCATGCAGAAAGAAGCCGAAGAGCATGACGGTCTGGTGCCAATGATTTTGCTGACTCACCGTGTTATCGAGCAGCACATCAATGACGCCATCACTGCGCTTGAAGCGTTGCAAGGTGTTGTAGGTCCGGTCGTTCGCATCCGCGTAGAAAGTCTCAATTAATGAAGCAGCGGTAAGCGGTAAGCTGCAAGCCGCAAGTTAAAGGCCACGCTGGCTTTACTTGTCGCTTGCTGCTGAACTGCTTGCCGCTCAAACCGAAGGTTTGAACCAATGCGCTATATCAGCACCCGTGGCCAGGCACCGGCCCTGAATTTTGAAGATGTTCTGTTGGCCGGTCTGGCCAGCGATGGCGGTCTGTACGTGCCGGAAAACCTGCCGCGCTTTACTCAGGAAGAAATCGCTTCCTGGGCAGGCCTGCCGTATCACGAGTTGGCATTCCGGGTGATGCGCCCGTTTGTCACCGGCAGCATTCCTGATGCCGATTTCAAAAAAATCCTCCAAGAAACCTACGGCGCCTTTGCTCACAGCGCGGTTGCACCGCTGCGTCAGCTCAATGGCAACGAGTGGGTACTTGAGCTGTTCCACGGCCCTACGCTGGCGTTCAAGGACTTTGCCCTGCAATTGCTGGGGCGTTTGCTGGATTACGTGTTGGCCAAGCGTGGCGAGCGCGTGGTCATTGTTGGCGCAACGTCGGGCGATACCGGCTCGGCGGCCATCGAGGGCTGCAAGCACTGCGAGAACGTGGATATTTTCATCCTGCACCCGAACAACCGGGTGTCGGAAGTACAGCGTCGTCAAATGACCACTCTGTTTGGCGACAACATCCACAACCTCGCCATCGAAGGCAACTTCGATGACTGCCAGGAAATGGTCAAGGCCAGCTTTGCTGATCAGGGCTTCCTCAAGGGCACGCGCCTGGTCGCCGTGAACTCGATCAACTGGGCACGCATCATGGCCCAGATCGTTTACTACTTCCACGCAGCCCTGCAACTGGGCGGCCCGCACCGTTCAGTGTCGTTCTCGGTGCCGACCGGTAACTTTGGCGATATTTTCGCCGGCTACCTGGCGCGCAATATGGGCTTGCCGATCAATCAGTTGATCGTTGCCACCAACCGCAACGACATCCTGCACCGCTTCATGAGCGGCAACCAGTACGCCAAAGAGACCCTGCACGCGACCCTGTCGCCGTCCATGGACATCATGGTGTCGTCGAACTTCGAACGCCTGCTGTTCGACCTGCATGGCCGCAATGGCGCCGCGGTTGCGGGCCTGATGGACGCGTTCAAGCAAACCGGCACCTTCAGCGTGGAAGACGATCGCTGGACTGAAGCTCGCCGTCTGTTCGACTCGTTGGCGGTCAACGACGAGCAAACCTGCGACACCATCGCCCAGGTGTTCGCTGAAACCGGCGAAGTACTCGATCCGCACACTGCCATCGGCGTGAAGGCGGCCCGTGAGTGCCGTCGCAGCCTGGATATCCCGATGGTTATTCTGGGGACAGCGCATCCGGTCAAGTTCCCCGAGGCTGTTGAGAAAGCGGGTGTAGGAAAAGCACTGGAGCTTCCTGCTCACCTTTCCGACTTGTTTGAGCGAGAAGAGCGTTACACCGTTTTGGCCAATGACCTTAAAGCCGTTCAGGCCTTTGTCAGCCAGCATGGCAACCGTGGGAAAGCCCTCTAAGGGTCTTTTTCTTACGTACTTTTAAGCCCGTCATCTGACGGGCTTTTTTGTGGGTGCGTGGCAAACTTGCTCGGTTTTCGCCTCCGTATGCTGGCGAGTAGCCGGTCAAGGAGGCTGTCATGTCACGTTTTGCCCACGTGCTGAAATCATGGATGTTGCGGGTACTCTGCATCGCGCTGGTGAGCGTCACTACCAGCACCCAGGCAGCCCAAGGCTTGCCGTTCCGGCTGCCGAAAAGCTTTATCGACCTCAAGCCGCTGGTGCTTGATTACGAGCAACAGCACTGGCTGGAGGAGCGCGGTCGGCTACGCGTGGGCATATCCATTGGCGATTACGCCCCCATGGACATCGCCAACGAGCGCAACCGTTATCAGGGCATCAGTGCCGATTACCTCAGCCTGGTGCGGGACAAGCTGGGGGTCACGGTTGAAGTGTTGGGGTTCAGCAAGCGTGACCAGGCAGTGGCAGCGCTGCTCTCGGGCAAAATCGACATTCTGACCAGCGCCACCGGCTACGAGCGCGGTATTGAAGGCCTGCTGTTCTCAAATGAATACATGACCGATCGCTCAGTGATGGTGGGCAAAGAAGCAGCAGCGCCCGACGGGAACTGGGCAGGCAAAAAAATCGGCTTTCTCGACGGCGAGGTCGATGCACACGTTGCCGATGCGTTCTACCCCGACAGCGAGATCATCCTCACCCCCACCTTGCACAGTGCGCTAGAAGCGCTCAATGAAGGCGACATTGATGCGCTGGTTGCACATGAAATCATTGTCCGGGGCTTCAAGACGCTGCGGTCTTACTCCAGCTTGCGTGTTTTGGGGCAGAGCGCTTTGCCTGAGTCAGGTTTTGCCTTTGCCGTGCGCCGCGGTGATTCGCAGTTGCAGGCCTTGATTGATCGCGCATTGAACAGCCTGGATGACGAAATGGGCCATGTGATCCTTTCGCGCTGGCACGCAGGGCATCTGGGCGCTATTGGCCAGCAGCACATACAGCTGCTGCCTCGCGAGCACGCCTGGATCAAGCAAAATCCGGTGGTCATGGTTGCCTCTCAGCAATACCCGCCGTATGTCTTTAAAAACGGTGAGCAGCGCTGGGAGGGCTTGAACGCAGATATTCTGGCGCGTATTTCCCATATGACCGGGTTGCAGTTTGTCCATCAAGAAAGCGCCTCAACAGCGCAAACCCTGGAAATGCTCAAAAGCGGCAAGGCGCAGATGAATACCACCCTGGCCAAGAATGCCGAGCGTCAGGCGTATCTTAATTTCACCTATTCTTATGGCGGCGCTCCTTGGGTCTTCGTCGTGCGTAACAATGACTTTCGCCTGAGTTCTCTGGATCAACTCGCGGGCAAGGTCTTGGCGCTGCCGGCCCGGCACGCGCTGGAATCAATGATTCGGCGCAACTACCCAGACATCATCCTGCGCAGTGTCGAGAACTATGCGCAGGCACGTGATCTGGTTGAGCAAGGCGAAGCGCTGGCCACGATCCAGAATGAAACACAGGCGTATCTGCACCCGGCCAGACACTTGAAAGTAGGCCGAAGTGTCGATGGTCGCTGGGCCTCCGATAACTTTTCGGTTGCGGATCAGTTCCCGGAACTGCTCGACATACTGAACAAGGGTTTAGAGGCCATCCCCATGACTGATATGCAGGCACTGCGGCACAAGTGGTTGCATGACCTCAAGAAAATGCCGGTCGAACCGCAGGTGTCGATTTTGCCGTTGTTGTACGGGGGGCTGGCGGGCGCTATTGGCCTGGGGGGCGTTCTGGTGATGTGGAATCGACGCCTGGTAAACCAGTTGCGCATTGCACGCTTGGCCGAGAGCGCTTTAAGCGCCCGCCTGGAGTTTGGGCAACGCTTCTTTGATGCGATCCCCTGTCCGATTTTTGTGAAGGGGCTTGAAGGACAAGTCATCACCTGTAACCGCACTTACGAAGAGTTTTTTTCGACCCGGCTAGAACTGATTCACGGGCGGCGCATGACGGAAGTGCCTTTTTTATCCGTTGAAATCGCAGAGCAGTTTCATGCTGAGTTGATGTCGGTGCTTCGTAACCGCAAGCCTTTTTATCAAAAGCGCAGCCAGGCCTTCAAAACGGCCGGTGGTGAGGTGTGTTGCTGGGTTGTGCCTTTTTACTCGGGCTCAGGTCATTTGGAAGGGGTTGTGGGAGGCTGGTTTGACCTGTCCAAGACGCCAAAAATGGGGATGAACGGTTAGCCACCGCAGAAGCGATCTTGTCTAGCGGTCTTTTGGCCTGTGTTGCACCGCTGGTCAATAATTCGCTGTTCTCATGCCTTCGCAGCACCCTTACGGTGCATTTCGCTTATTAAGTCGGGGTTTCAATAAGGCTCAAACAGTTGCTCGCGCAGGGTATGCAGCTGATTGTTAGCGCGCGTTGTTGGCCCTTGATGACTAGGTTTCAGGGTTAAAGGCGGTATCAATTAGTTTTGTTTTTATGAATTTGCCTACATCGATTTAGGATTTGTCTTATGTCGATTCTTAGGCAATCGCACTAAAGTCGGTCCCCTTGCCAATAGTGCGTGAACTCTTCCAAGGCCCTTTATGCGCTCAATGAAAGTTCTGATTCTTGAAGACAATCCATTTCAACTCATGGTGCTACACCAAATGTTGAACGCCTTTCGCATTTTTGACGTGCTGGCTGCCGAGAGTGTCGAGTCTGCCCGTTGCTCATTGGCCAAATGCGAGGGCATTGACCTGGCTATTTGTGATTTGCATCTGGAAGGGTTGTCCGGGATTGAGTTGATTCGTGAGTTGGCGACCAAGCGCGAAGCCCAGGCGCTGATTATTCTCAGTTGCGCCGCGCCACACGTAGTTGAAAGCGCAGTACGTACGGCCCGCGAGGAAGGTTTGGAGGTGTTGGGGTATTTGCCCAAACCCGTGACCGTTAACGGCCTCGGACGCTTGCTGGATGCTTATGGCGCACGGGCTGGCGCATGAAGTGAAAATTGATCCTGCGTATCGGGAACCTTTGTAGCGTTAGCTGTGTCAGATTTTTCATCAGCAAGATCAAGTCTTTTGCTCCGAGACTTGTAGCTTGCTGAGCAGGTCATCATGACCTTGTTAAACCCCGAGTTGTCTCCCCACTGCTCGGGGTTTTTTTTGTGCTTTTTTTGTCAGGGCACCGTCGGTTCTTGCACCGGGAGCGGGGCAGAGGCACGGCCATCATCGGCTTGGTCGGCCTGTATCCAAAAGGTCTGCGCAGACGCAATTGAATCCCGGGGCAGATGTCCCAGTACCGTATTGATGTCGGCAATGGCTTTTTGCCCTTGCGGAGTTTTTGTGCACCCTGCGTAGATGGTTTGGTAGGCCGGGGCACCCTGGATCGGGTAAAAAGCCAGCGCCTTGGATGAAAGGCCATATTGCTTGGCCTTTGACTGAATCTCTGGCCAATAGCCCAGCAGCGTCGGCAGGCGTCCGACGTGTTGCATTTGCAACAGGCTGCCTATCGCATCGTTGCCGTAATGGATAAAAAGTGGATCCCTCGGGCTTTTTGACAATTGATCGTCAATCCAGACCCCGTAACTGCGTTTGGCCACCAGACCGAGCTTGACAGACTGAGCGCTCAGCAGGGCAGGCAAGTCGACGGCCTGGTCATGCACAAACGGCGCGATAAGTTGTTCATCCGTACGGCGAATGGCCAGCCCGTTACTGCGTAAACCGAAGATCGGGCTTGAATAGACAATGTGCAGGGCACGGCTCTGATTCCACACCAGCATTGGATCGCAGGCCAGCTCTTGCCCTTCTAGCATTTGCAGGGAACGGGCCCGATTGACCCGCTGGATGACATGCTCATACTGCGGCATGTTGGCGATTAGCACCGGCAGCAAGCGATCGATGATGCCTTGGTCCTTGTTCGGGCCATCGTGCACTGCCATTGGTGGGAGGTCGCGCACCAGCCAAATGAGTTTTTCGGCCGCCAGCGCGCCGGGCGTGCAAAAAAACATCGCTGAGGTTATCAACCCCGCGCAGATGCCTCGCCATTTCCAGCGCTTGGTCATTGGGCCTGTCTCCTTGGCGGTCCTTAAAACGGCTTAACGGTTAAATCGCGCCTGCCTGTTTCAATTTAACGATGGCGCTGGCGTCGTAGCCCAAATCAGCCAAGACCTCCTGATTATGAGCGCCCAGCTCCGGTCCTACCCACTCGGCTGACCCTGGCGTGTCTGAAAGCCGAGGCACGATGCCTGGCATTTTGAACGCTTTGCCGTCAGGAAGTTTGGCCTGCAAGAACATTTCGCGGGCCAAAAATTGCGGGTCAGTGAACATGTCTTCGGCCGAGAAAATGCGGCTGGCGGGGACTTCTGCCGTGTTCAGGTGATCAAGCACGGTTTGCAGCGGCAGCGAGGCAACCCAGCGGTCAATCACGCCGTACAGCTCGTCACGGCGGGCATCCCGGCCATCGTTGCTGGCCAGTTGCGGATCGTTCGCCAGGTCTTCGCGGCCAATAATCAGCATGAAGCGTTTGAAAATGGCGTCGCCATTGGCGCCAATCTGTACGTGCTTGCCGTCCTTGCTGGTGTGAATCGAGGAGGGCGTGATGCCCGGCATGATATTGCCGGTGCGCTCGCGAATAAAGCCGAACACATCGAACTCCGGCACCATGCTTTCCATCATGGCGAAAATGGCTTCGTACAGCGCCACATCCACCACTTGGCCCAGGCCGCCATTCACTTCGCGATGACGCAATGCCATCAAGGCGCCAATGACGCCCCACAGCGCGGCAATCGAGTCGCCAATCGAAATGCCGGTGCGCACGGGCGGGCGATCTTCAAAACCGGTGATGTAGCGCAACCCGCCCATGGACTCACCCACCGCGCCAAAACCGGGCTGGTCTTTCATCGGCCCGGTCTGGCCAAAGCCCGACAAACGCACCATCACCAGTTTGGGGTTCAAGGCGTGCAGCACGTCCCAGCCCAAACCCAGTTTTTCCAGGACGCCGGGGCGGAAGTTCTCGATCAGGATGTCGGCCTCGGCCAACAGCTCCTTGAGGATGTTCAGGCCATCGGGGTGCTTGAGGTTCAGCGTCAGGGATTTTTTGTTGCGCGCCTGGACGAACCACCACAGCGACGTACCTTCATACAGCTTGCGCCATTTACGCAGGGGATCGCCGCCATCGGGTGATTCCACCTTGATCACATCGGCGCCAAATTCGGCACAAATTCGCGAGGCAAAAGGACCGGCGATCAGGGTACCCAGTTCGATAACCTTGAGGCCCGAAAGGGGTTTGGTGGCGAGCGACATGCGGAGTCCTTATGCAGAGCGAACGAGAACAGCGTTTTAACATAGGTCGTGGCACCACGTCCTGTGGGAGCGGGCTTGCCCGCGATAACATCACCGCGCTGATTCTGATAGACGGCGTTGTTTGCATCGCGAGCAAGCCCGCTCCCACAGAACATGGGCGGATCGGTTAGACTTGCCGTCTTTCTCCGTATCAAGAAGCCCGTTCATGGCCCAGCCGTCCACGACCTACAAGTTCGAACTCAACCTCACCGATCTCGATCGTGGGGTCTATGAAACCGTCAAGCAGACCATTGCCCGCCACCCTTCGGAAACCGAAGAGCGCATGGCTGTGCGCCTTCTGGCTTACGCCCTTTGGTACAACGAGCATCTGTCGTTTGGCCGAGGCCTTTCAGATGTAGACGAGCCAGCGCTGTGGGAAAAAAGCCTGGATGACCGTGTTCTGCACTGGATCGAAGTCGGCCAGCCCGATGCCGATCGTCTGACCTGGTGCTCGCGCCGCACCGAGCGCACCAGTTTGCTGGCCTATGGCAGCTTGCGCGTCTGGGAAGGCAAGGTTATCCCGGCGATCAAAAACCTGAAAAACGTCAACATCGCTGCCGTTCCGCAAGAGGTTCTGGAAGTGCTGGCCAAAGACATGCCACGCGTTATCAAGTGGGACGTGATGATCAGTGAAGGCACCGTGTTCGTGACCGACGACCGTGGCCAGCACGAAGTTCAGTTGCAGTGGCTGCAAGGCGAACGCGGTTAATTCACTCGGTTCAACACTTTAAGAGAACGTCCCCCCGGTTATGCGCATCGAACCCCGTCCACTGCCCGAAACCCTGCCTTTTTTGGGCGAAATGCCGACCCTGCTCACGCGTTTGTACGCTGCGCGGGGGGTGCAATCACAAGCTGAACTGGACAAGAGCCTGGCGCGGTTGATCCCGTACCAGCAGCTCAAGGGCATCGACGCGGCGGTGGACTTGTTGGTGGTGGCGCTTGAACAGCGTCAGCGCATCTTGATCGTCGGTGACTTTGACGCCGACGGTGCCACGGCCAGTACCGTGGGCATGCTCGGTTTGCGCCTGCTGGGCGCCGCCCATGTCGACTACCTGGTGCCCAACCGGTTTGAGTACGGCTACGGTCTGACCCCCGAAATCGTTGAAGTGGCATTGACCCGTTCGCCGCAATTGCTGATCACCGTGGACAACGGGATCTCCAGCGTCGAAGGCGTGGCCGCGGCGAAAAAAGCCGGGCTGAGCGTGCTGGTCACCGACCACCACTTGCCGGGCAACGAACTGCCGGCGGCCGATGCCATCGTCAACCCTAACCAGCCGGGTTGCGAGTTCCCTAGCAAGGCGCTGGCCGGGGTAGGGGTGATCTTCTACGTACTGATTGCCTTGCGTGCACGCTTGAACAGCTTGGGTTGGTATCAAACGGTCAAAGCGCCCAACATTGCCGAATTGCTCGATTTGGTGGCATTGGGCAGCGTGGCCGACGTGGTGCCGCTGGATGCCAACAACCGCATTCTGGTGCATCAGGGGCTTGAGCGAATCCGCGCCGGGCGGGCGCGGCCAGGGCTTAAAGCAATCCTGGAAGTGGCCAAGCGCGATCATTCGAAGATTACCTCTACCGACTTGGGCTTTATTCTCGGTCCACGGCTGAACGCGGCCGGGCGGCTGGACGACATGAGCCTGGGCATCGAATGCCTGCTCACCGACGACCCCAACGCGGCGCGAGACATGGCCGCCCAGCTCGACGAGATGAACCAGGACCGTAAATCCATTGAGCAAGGCATGCAGCGTGAAGCGCTGGCCCAGCTCAAGGAATTGACGCTGGACAGCATGCCGTTTGGCTTGTGCCTGTTCGACCCGGAGTGGCACCAAGGGGTGATCGGGATTCTGGCCTCGCGCCTCAAAGAGCGCTATTTCCGCCCGACCTTTGCCTTTGCCGATGCCGGAGACGGCATGCTCAAGGGCTCGGGGCGTTCGGTACCGGGCTTTCATATTCGTGATGCGCTCAGCGTGGTCGCGGCGCAGCATCCGGAGTTGATCAGTAAATACGGCGGCCACGCCATGGCAGCGGGTCTGACATTGCCTGAAGCCAACTTCCCACTGTTTGCTCAAGCATTTGACGACGAAGTCCGACGTCAACTGCGTGAGGAAGACCTGACCGGTCGGCTGTTGTCTGACGGCAGTTTGGCGATTGAAGAATTCCACCTTGAACTGGCGCGCGCGTTGCGCCATGCCGGGCCGTGGGGGCAGCACTTCCCTGAACCACTGTTTCACGGGGTGTTTCAGTTGGTCGAGCAGCGTATTGTTGGCGAGCGGCACTTGAAAGTCGTGCTCAAGACCGAGTGCGGCAGCGTCAAACTGGACGGCATTGCCTTTGGAGTAGACCGCGAAGTGTGGCCCAACCCGACCATTCGCTGGGTCGAGCTGGCCTACAAACTCGACCTCAACGAGTTTCGCGGTAACGAAACCGTGCAACTGATGATCGCCCACATCGAACCGCGCTAACGCCTGCCCCCTTTTGGCTGACCAATAACGCTGTAGGAGCTGCCGCAGGCTGCGATCTTTTGCTTTTGAAGATCAAAAGATCGCAGCCTGCGGCAGCTCTAATCAAACACAAAATAAGTAATTGATTCTAAAGGCCTTGTAGGAGCGAGCTTGCTCGCGATCTTTTGATCTTGATCTAAGAGCTCCCCTCACCCTAGCCCTCTCCCTGTATGGACCGGGGACATAGCGAACACAATGTTCGGAGACATCGCGAACACTTTT
>NZ_WIVR01000034.1:0-54166 GCF_009600525.1 Pseudomonas sp. FSL R10-1350 | reverse complement strand
GCTCCGGCACCGGCGGCGGCCCCTGCGCCAAGCGGTGCCAAAGTTCACGCCGGCCCTGCCGTGCGTCAACTGGCCCGTGAGTTCGGCGTTGAGCTGAGCGCGGTGAGCCCAAGTGGCCCACACGGTCGCGTCTTGAAAGAAGACGTACAGGCTTACGTCAAAACCGCTCTGCAGAAGGCCAAGGAAGCTCCGGCTGCCGGCGCTGCAACTGGCGGCGCAGGCATTCCGCCGATCCCGACAGTCGACTTCAGCCGTTTCGGTGAAGTTGAAGAAGTGGCCATGACCCGCCTGATGCAAATCGGCGCGTCGAGCCTGCACCGCAGCTGGCTGAACATCCCGCACGTGACTCAGTTCGACCAGGCTGACATCACCGAGCTGGAAGCTTTCCGCGTTGCGCAAAAAGCCGTCGCAGAAAAAGCCGGTGTGAAACTGACCGTTCTGCCGCTGCTGCTCAAAGCCTGCGCACACCTGCTCAAGGAACTGCCAGACTTCAACAGCTCGCTGGCGCCAAGCGGCAAAGCGATCATCCGCAAGAAATACGTGCACATCGGCTTCGCCGTAGACACCCCGGACGGCTTGCTGGTGCCGGTGATCAAGAACGTTGATCAGAAGAGCCTGCTGCAACTGGCAGGTGAAGCCGCTGCACTGGCTGCCAAAGCCCGTGACAAGAAGCTCACCGCTGACGACATGCAGGGCGCTTGCTTCACCATTTCCAGCTTGGGTCACATTGGCGGCACCGGCTTCACGCCGATCGTCAACGCACCGGAAGTGGCGATCTTGGGCGTGTCCAAGGCAACCATGCAGCCAGTCTGGGACGGCAAAGCCTTCCAGCCGAAGCTGATGCTGCCACTGTCGCTGTCCTACGATCACCGCGTGATCAACGGCGCTGCAGCTGCACGCTTCACCCAGCGTCTGAGCCAGTTGCTGGGCGACATCCGCACTATCCTGCTGTAAGCCACGTCCCGGCCTTCCTCACCGAAGGCCGGGATAGCGCACTGTTTTCCGAGCGCCACGCTCGTACCTCAACCCCGCCCAATAAGCGGGGCTTTTTTTTGCCTGAACACTCACCAATATCCTCGTAGGAGCTGCCGCAGGCTGCGATCTTTTGACGTTGAAGATCAAAAGATCGCAGCCTGCGGCAGCTCCTACACACAAGCAGGTGCGCGCCAGGTTCTTGATTCTGTAACCAGAAAATTCCCTCACCACACAACACCCCGGCACTACGAAGCCCGCTGATGTTGAGAGGCGAAGATCCCTCTGCCCCCCTCTACGGTTAATGAAAGGACTTAACCGCGGCGACAGGGATCGCCACTTATCAAAAAGGATTTCGACATGGACACACCCACCGTTGGCCCCATAGTGGGCTACACCACCCCAGAACAAGCGCGCATTTTCATCAGGGGCGCTGCCGATGCTGAAAATGCCGTTTTTGCCGCTGTTCGCTACCGCAGAGCGGGCACGCAGCAATGGTCTGCCGGCCTCTATTCGAAGCTCAGCAACATTTACGACATGTCTGACACCCTGGTCCTGCGCGGGCTGAGCGCAGACACGCGCTACGAATACCAGGCAGGCTGGTTCAGAACCACTTACCTTGACCACACTCCGGACACGGTCAAACACATTGCGCTGGAATGGCCCTCAACGATCTACCGGTTTAAATCTGCCTCCCCCAAACGCAACCGCACGCATCGCTACGTTGTAGGTTCATGCCGCTACCTGCGGCTTACACTGAACACCCCTTCGCGACCAGAACTGGGCGACAAGATCTTCAAGGCCATCAGCGACCTGAACGCCAGCGCCCCGCTTGATGGCGTGCTGATGATCGGGGATCAGGTGTACGTCGATGACATGAACATCTTCGCCCCCGACCGGGAGTACGCAGACATCTCGCGCAAATACCGGGCAGCCTTCTCACAGCCGCACATCCGCCAGCTCATGGCCAGCACCCCGACGTACATGATCCTCGACGACCATGAGATCGAAGATAACTGGCCTTCCAGGCGCAGCCACTATGATGACGAGCTCTACAGCAATGCCATTCGCGCCTACGAAACCTTCCAGTGCAGCCACGGCCCCGCCCACGACCTGCTCACAGACGGGTGCATCAACCGCAGCGTAGAGAAATACTGGTACACCTTTGCCGATGGCGACACCGACTGGTTTGTCATGGACTGTCGCACCGAGCGCGTGTTAACCGGCACTGACCGCAGGATGATCGGCGTCGAGCAAGAAAACGCCCTTCACAAATGGGTGAAAAACAGCACCGCCAAAGTGAAGTTCATCGTCAGCAGCGTGATGTTCATGCCCGATCAAAAAAGCCATGGCGATGACGGTTGGAAGTCATTTGCCGCACAACGCTTGCGCCTGCTGGAAGTCATCCGCGCCAACGCCGTTAAAAACGTGATGTTTGTCAGCGGCGACATCCACGGTTCTTTGACCTGCTCACTCACCCACAGCGAAGACCCTGACTTTGTGGTGCACGGCATCGTCTCGTCACCGCTGTGCAATAGCAGGCTGTTACCGTACGCGAAGGCCAGTAATCTGCTGCTCAATACCCCGCTGGCCAGTAATGGGCAAGGCCATTATTCCCCCGCATTGACCAGCGCCATGGTCAGCGAAGATAACTTCGCCTGCCTGACCCTCACCGGGCAGCACTTGCAGGTCGACTTTTATAACCCTAAGGGTCGGGTGCTTGAGTCGGTGACGATTGCATTGAAATAACAGTCATAAAACTGAAACCAGCGATCGCCAGCCTGTTGCATCCTGACGTTGCGGCGCTAACCTTCAAGTGGGTGATGTCAATCATGTTCACTTGTCAGCTCAGTACGCATGATGCAACCTTGCCGCAGACCGCAGGAACAGGGGTTGAGCCCTGATGCCATCCGCAAGTGTGAAGCGAGTACCCCAATGAAAAGCCAATCCGATGCTGCCCTGCGAACGGCAGCCGAGGTCGTGACGCAGTTACCCGTGCCCTCGCGGCTCGGGATGCTGCGTTTCGAGCGGCTTAATGAAGCCAGCTGGGCCTTGCTTTACCTCGACCCAGGCTGCGAGCGCTACGTCGGGTTGCCCGCCACTGAGCTGTGTGCACTGGTCGGCTCGCCCTACGCCAGCCTGATGGAGCCCAAAGCGCGCTATCGCTTACATGACGCGATTGCGCTGCAACTGCGCGCCAGCCCCCACTATGTGGTGCATTACACCCTGCACACGCCTCTGGGGGCGCTGAACCTGATGGAAGTGGGCGAGGCCTACAAGCAACACAACCGCCAGCTGTTGCGCGGTTATGTGCTGGTAGTAGAGGGCACGGTCAGCAGCACCGCGCTGGCCCCGGTCGCAGAGCTGGAAACACAAAACAGCCGGTTGCACATCGCTCTGGAACTCAACCAGCGCGCCCAGCAAGAACAACTGCAACACCTTGAACGTGTGCGCGCCCAACAGGACTTGATCCTGCGTCTGGCCCGCCACCGCTACAGCCAGCACAACTCGCTGCAAGAAGCCGCCGAACTGATCACCCGCAGCGCTTGCGACATTTACCAACTGGACGCTGCCAGCCTGTGGACCCTCGACGGCCACCGCATGCTGCCGATTTCGGCGTTTCAGCGCGAAAGCCAGGCGTATGTGGCGCAAGACGCCATCGACATCAGCCTGTTCCCGGACTACCTCGACGCCCTGCACACCAGCCGCTCCATCGACGCGCAAAACGCCAACCGCGACCCGCGCACCCGGGAACTGGCAGCCTGCCTGAACCGCCACGACACCAACGCCATGCTCGATGCCAGCATTCGCATCGACGGCCAGGTGATTGGCGTGTTGTGCCTTGAACAGACCGGCAAGACGCGGGCCTGGCAAGCCGATGAAATCGCCTTTGCCGGCGAGTTGGCCGACCAGTTCGCGCAAGTCATCAACAACCACAACCGGCGCGCTGCCACTAACGCCCTGCACCTGTTTCAGCGGGCCGTCGAGCAAAGTGCCAATGCCTTTTTGCTGGTCAATTGCGACGGCGTGGTCGAGTACGTCAATCCGAGCTTCACCGCCATCACCCAATACAGCGCCGAAGAAGTCCAGGGCCACAAGCTGTCTGAACTGCTGGCGCTGGAGAACCTCAGCGACCTGCTGTTCGATGCGCACTCAAGCTTGAGCAAGGGTAATAGCTGGCAAGGTGAGTTCAAGAGCCGGCGTAAAAACCTGGAGCCCTACTGGGGTCAGATGTCGATCTCGAAGGTCTATGGCGACAACCGCGAACTGACCCACTACATCGGTATTTACGAAGACATCACCGAGGCCAAGCTGGCGCAACAGCGGATCGAACGCCTGGCCTACACCGACAACCTGACCGGCCTTGGCAACCGCCCGGCGTTTATCCGCAACCTCGATCAGCGGTTCACCCATGACAGCGCTACCAAGGTGTGCCTGTTACTGGTGGACATCGACAACTTCAAGCGGATCAACGACAGCCTCGGCCACCAGACCGGCGACAAGCTCTTGATCAGCCTGGCGCGCCGCCTGCGCAACAGCCTGAACCCCGAAGATAATCTGGCCCGCTTTGCCAGTAACGAATTTGCCGTGCTGCTGGACAACGCCACCCTCGAAATCGGCCAGCAAACCGCCAGCCAGTTGCTGATGACCCTCGACAAACCGATGTTCGTCGATAACCAGTTGATCAGCGTCACCGGCTCTGTCGGCGTGGCCTGCGCGCCCCTGCACGGGCTCGACCCACAGACCTTGATGCGTAACGCCGGGCTGGCGCTGCACAAGGCCAAAGCCAACGGCAAGCATCAGGTGCAGGTGTTCACCGAAACCTTGAACGCCGAGGCCAGCTATAAGCTGTTCGTCGAAAACAACCTGCGCCGCGCCCTGACCCAAAACGAGCTGGATGTGTTCTACCAACCCAAGCTGTGTTTACGCACAGGGCGGCTGCTGGGCATGGAAGCCCTGCTGCGCTGGGACCACCCGGAAAAAGGCATGATTCGTCCCGACCAGTTCATCAGCGTCGCGGAAGAGACCGGGCTGATCATCCCCATTGGCAAGTGGGTCGCGCGCCAGGCCTGCCGCATGAGCAAGCAACTGAGTGCAGCGGGGTTTGGCAACTTGCAAGTAGCTATCAACCTGTCGCCCAAGCAGTTCTCCGACCCGGATCTGGTCGCCTCGATTGCCAGCATCCTCAAGGAAGAACACCTGCCCCCGGCGCTGCTTGAACTGGAACTGACCGAAGGGCTGCTGCTGGAAGCCACCGACGACACCCGCCTGCAACTGGATCAACTCAAGGAACTGGGCCTGACCCTGGCCATGGACGACTTTGGCACCGGGTATTCCTCGCTCAGCTACCTGAAGAAATTCCCGATCGACATCATCAAAATCGACCGCAGCTTTATCAAAGACATCCCCGACAACCAGAACGACATGGAAATCACCTCAGCGGTGATTGCCATGGCCCATAACCTTAAGCTTAAAGTGGTGGCCGAAGGCATCGAGACCGCCGCCCAACTGGCCTTCTTGCGCCGCCACCGCTGCGACGTGGGCCAGGGCTACCTGTTCGACCGGCCGATCCCCGGTGCCGAGCTGCAACGCGCACTTAAACGCTACCCGCGCGGACCGCTGACCTGACAGCGACGCAGCACTCGGGCACACTGCTGTTCTAACTTCCTGCAATCTGACTGAGAGGACATGAAACATGGTCTTGCGCTCGGAAATCCTGGTGAATAAAAACGTGCTACCCACTCAAGAACAAGCCCTGCCGGGCCGCGAAACACCGATGCAACTGCCCGAAACCCACTTCGTCAATGGCAACCCGTTGCTGGGCCCGTTTCTGGACGACGTCGGTTTTGCGATCTTTGGTTTGGGTTGCTTCTGGGGCGCAGAACGCAAGTTCTGGGAACGCGATGGTGTGGTCAGTACGGTGGTGGGTTACGCCGGTGGCTTTACCCCCAACCCGACCTATGAAGAAGTCTGCTCGGGCCTGACCGGCCACACCGAAGTGGTGCTGGTGGTGTATGACCAGGCAAAAGTGAAATACGAAGACCTGCTGAAAATGTTCTGGGAACTGCACAACCCGACCCAGGGCATGCGCCAGGGCAACGACATCGGCACCCAATACCGCTCGGTGATCTACTGCACCACGCCAGAACAACTGGCAGCGGCCGAGGCCAGCAAAGCGGCCTACCAGGCTGAATTGACCAAGGCCGGCCTGGGCACCATCACCACCGAAATCGACCAGGCGCCAACGGTCTACTTCGCCGAGGCGTACCACCAGCAATACCTGGCGAAAAACCCGCAAGGCTACTGCGGCATCGGCGGCACAGGCGTGACCTGCCCGATCTGACCCCACATCCCCTGTAGGAGCGAGCTTGCCTCGCGATCTTTTGATCTTTAAAAGATCGCGAGGCAATCGAGCGTCGACCGGCTGCTCCTACAAGGTGAGGTGATCGTTACTCAGCGATTATCCATTCCATCTGCCAGCCACCCTGGGTTTGGCCCAGTGTTTTGGCCAGCCATGGCAGCAGTTCGCGCAGTTCTTCTTCCAGACCCCAAGGCGGGTTGGCGATCGCCAGGCCCGAGCCGTTCAGGCTGTTGGGGGTGTCCAGCGGGTGCACAAACAACTCGACCTGCAACAACTTCGGAGCGCCGGAGGCGGCCAGGTCCTGATAAAAACGACGCAGTTGGCGCTTGTCCTTGATCGGGTACCAGATCGCTACAACGGTCTGACGCATGCGGCTGATGGCGTCTTTTAACGACTCCACGCAACGCTGCATTTCGTCGAGCTTTTCAAACGGCGGGTCAATCAGCATCACCGCACGCTTTTCGGCCACGGGCAGCAACGCACGCGGTACGTGCCAGCCTTCGCCCAAGTGCACCGCCACACGACGGTCGCCCTTCATGTTGGCCTTGAGCATCACACCATCTTCAGGGTGTTTTTCGTTGAGCAACACGCGGTCGTGCGCACGGGTGGTGCGACGTGCCAGTTCAGGCGAACCCGGGTAGTAACGCAATTGCCCGTCCGGGTTCATCTTGTGCAGCACCTGCATGTAGTCCGCAGTCATCGCGGGCAGGTCTTTTCTGCCCCACAAGCGTGCGACGCCTTCCAGGTACTCGCCCGTGCGCGTGGCCTGATCGCCTTGAAGGTCATACAAACCCAGCCCGGCGTGAGTATCGAGGTAAGCAAAAGGCTGCTCTTTGCGCGACATCAACGCGATGAGGCGGGTCAAGACGATATGTTTAAGAACGTCGGCGTGGTTACCGGCGTGGAAGGCGTGACGATAGTTCATGGTTGCTCCTGCGCAGGGAGCGAAGTTTACCCTGTGCAGCGAATAACGTCAGGGGTTAAGCCACGCTCCACGCCAGACGGTGCCTTGCTCAAATCGCTCGCGGCACCAATACCAGGTTATGCACGCTGACCTCACTCGCTACCCAGTCAATCGCGAACTGCTCGCTGGCATCGGCAATCAGTACGTCCTTGTCCAGCACTTGCACGCGGATTTGATGGGCTTCAACGGGCTCCGGCGACTCATCGTCATCGACGTGAAAGGCGAACGTCCAGGGTGCCGGAATGGCGTAATAGCCGTGCGTTTCGAGCAGCAGGCGCTCTACACCACCCGGCTTGCGGGCGTACACCGAAATAATCCAGTGATAGTGGCTTTGAAATGAGAAGGGCAAGTCCCGGGCGGAGATGTGCCCGAGGAAAATCTTTTTACGCATGGTTGTCATCCTTGATTGAGGCACTCATCAGTGAGCGCTTAACCAAGGCTAATACGTCTGGAGCAGGTCATTTACGCTTCAGAAGAACCCCCACCACAAATGAGAAACCTCCGGGCAGGACATGCTGTTAATCCCACGCGCAATGCCATGTCTTTAGCGACCCCCAATAAAAACGGCCCGTTTCCATGGGAAACGGGCCGTTGTCTGTTACCCACTAGGTGGGCCGCAACTCACTGAACTCAGTGGTGCAGTTTGAAGTCATTCTCAGCCGCTTCGAAGCGCTCAACCATCTTCTTGCTTGGGCCTTGGCCCATGGCGCTGACCACCAAAATGGCGATGCTGGCGAAGATGAAGCCCGGGATGATTTCGTACAGACCCAGCAAACTGAAGTGTTTCCAGACGATCACCGTGATGGCCCCGACCAAAATACCGGACAGCGCGCCATTGCGGGTCATGCCTTTCCACAGTACCGAGATCAGCACCACCGGGCCAAACGCAGCACCGAAGCCTGCCCACGCATAGCTCACCAGACCGAGCACGCGGTTGTCCGGGTTAGACGCCAGCATGATGGCAACCACGGCCACCAGCAGCACCATAGCGCGACCGATCCACACCAGCTCGGTCTGGGAGGCATTTTTACGCAGGAAGGATTTGTAGAAGTCTTCTGTCAGGGCGCTGGAGCACACCAGCAACTGGCAGCTCAAGGTACTCATCACCGCCGCCAGAATGGCCGACAGCAAGACACCGGCAATCCACGGGTTGAACAGCAGCTTGGCCAGCTCGATAAACACCCGCTCAGGGTTTTCGTTGACCGGGCCTGCCACTTCCGGGTGCGCCGAGAAGTAAGCAATACCGAAGAAGCCGACGGCAACGGTGCCGACCAGGCACAGGATCATCCAGGTCATGGAGATGCGACGTGCGTTGGCGATCGACTTCACCGAGTCTGCGGCCATGAAGCGCGCCAGAATGTGCGGCTGGCCAAAGTAGCCCAGGCCCCAGCCCATCAGCGAGATGATGCCGATAAAGGAAGTGCCTTTGAGCATGTCAAAGTTGGCAGGGTCCTTGGCTTCGATTGCAAGGAACGTGGTATCAACACCACCGGTTGCCAGCAATACGATGATCGGCGTCAGGATCAGCGCAAAAATCATCAGGGTGGCTTGCACGGTGTCTGTCCAGCTCACCGCCAAAAAGCCGCCGACGAAGGTGTAGGCAATAGTCGCCGCAGCACCGGCCCACAGGGCTGTTTCGTACGACATGCCAAAGGTGCTTTCAAACAGACGGGCACCGGCCACCACGCCCGAGGCGCAGTAAATGGTGAAGAACACCAGAATCACTACCGCCGAGATAATCCGCAGCAGCCCGCTTTTGTCTTCGAAACGGCTGGCAAAGTAGTCCGGCAAAGTCAGCGCATCACCGTTGTGCTCGGTCTGCACCCGCAGGCGCCCGGCCACAAACAGCCAGTTCAAATACGCACCGACCACCAGGCCGATGGCAATCCAGCTTTCGGACAGGCCGGACATGTAAATGGCACCCGGCAAGCCCATCAGCAGCCAGCCGCTCATGTCAGAGGCGCCAGCGGACAACGCGGTGACCACGCTGCCCAGGCTGCGGCCGCCGAGAATGTAGTCCGACAGGTTATTGGTGGAGCGATAAGCCATAAAGCCAATCAGCACCATTGCCGCGATATAGATCACGAACGTGATCAGGGTTGGGTTACTTACACTCATTGCATTAAGCCCTGGCATTGTTTTTATCGTTGACGGCCGCCTGGCCGCACATTCACAAACGTTTTGTCTGAGACGGTTAACCAGGCTGCGCATTTATGACGGACGCTTCTCCAGGAAAATCGTCAGCCGTAGAACCTTGTGGGTTCAAAGGGTCACACCTAAGTCGCGAATGCTATGCAACAACGCAAATCAGGTGCAACCAGTTTCTGCCTCGCTAGTTGCACCTTTCGCTTCTTTTTCGATGCAAAAGCGCCCCGTATCAATCGAAAACCCCACATTCCCTGTAGGAGGGGCCGCCCCGTCTTCGACGCCGCGCTGTCGCGCATCAAACAGGCCACCGAATATCTTCAGCATCCCCCAATCGGTTCCCTCTCCTTCGGGAGAGGGCTAGGGTGAGGGGGGCTCTTAGATAAAGATCAAAAGAGCACCCATTCGCGAGACTAGATCGCCCCGACAGGTGAGGAAAAAAATTCTGATGAAACCGGGTTGCACCTAGTTGCACCCAATTCAGCGCAGCGCTAATCTTGCCGCCAGCTGCTGCCGCGCCCATGTGGCACCCATGAGGATAAAAAAATGGCTACCACCACCCTTGGGGTCAAACTCGATGACCCAACCCGCGAGCGCCTGAAGGCTGCCGCGGCCTCGATTGATCGCACGCCACACTGGCTGATCAAACAGGCAATTTTCAATTACCTGGAAAAACTCGAGGGTGGTGCAACCCTGGCGGAGTTGAACGGTGTGCCAGCTGGCACCAGCGATGACGCTGATGACACCAACACCGATCACACCCACCAATGCTTCCTGGAATTTGCCGAAAGCATCTTGCCGCAGTCAGTCCTGCGTGCAGCCATTACCTCGGCTTACCGCCGCCCGGAACCCGAAGTGGTGCCGATGCTGCTGGAGCAGGCGCGCCTGTCTGCACCGATGGCCGAAGCCACCCAGACCCTGGCCGCCTCGATTGCCGAAAAACTGCGCAATCAAAAGAGCGCCGGTGGCCGTGCCGGTATCGTGCAAGGCCTGCTGCAAGAGTTCTCGCTGTCGTCCCAAGAGGGCGTGGCCCTGATGTGCCTGGCCGAAGCGCTGCTGCGCATCCCGGACAAAGGCACCCGTGACGCCCTGATCCGCGACAAAATCAGCACCGGCAACTGGCACCCGCACTTGGGCAACAGCCCGTCGCTGTTCGTCAACGCTGCCACTTGGGGCCTGTTGCTGACCGGCAAACTGGTGTCGACGCACAACGAAGCAGGCCTGACCTCCTCCCTGAGCCGCATCATCGGCAAGAGCGGCGAGCCGATGATCCGCAAGGGCGTCGACATGGCCATGCGCCTGATGGGCGAGCAGTTTGTGACCGGCGAAACCATCGCCGAAGCACTGGCCAACGCCACGCGCTTTGAAGCCAAGGGCTTCCGTTATTCCTACGACATGCTCGGTGAAGCCGCACTGACCGAACATGACGCGCAAAAGTACCTCGCCTCGTACGAACAAGCCATTCACTCGATCGGCAAAGCCTCCAACGGCCGTGGCATTTATGAAGGCCCGGGCATTTCGATCAAGTTGTCGGCCCTGCACCCGCGTTACAGCCGCGCCCAATACGAGCGCGTGATGGACGAGCTGTACCCGCGTCTGCTGTCGCTGACCTTGCTGGCCAAGAAATATGACATCGGCCTCAACATCGACGCCGAAGAAGCTGACCGCCTGGAACTGTCCCTCGACCTGCTCGAACGCCTGTGCTTTGAGCCAGAGCTGAGCGGCTGGAACGGCATCGGTTTCGTCATCCAGGCTTACCAGAAGCGCTGCCCGTACGTGATCGACTACGTGATCGATCTGGCCCGCCGCAGCCGTCACCGCCTGATGATCCGACTGGTGAAAGGCGCGTACTGGGACAGCGAAATCAAGCGCGCCCAGGTCGAAGGCCTGGAAGGTTATCCGGTGTACACCCGCAAGGTGTACACCGACGTGTCCTACGTTGCCTGCGCGAAAAAACTGCTGGCCGTTCCCGAAGCGATCTACCCGCAGTTCGCCACGCACAACGCCCACACCTTGTCGGCCATTTACCATATCGCCGGTCAGAACTACTACCCGGGCCAGTACGAGTTCCAATGCCTGCACGGCATGGGTGAACCGCTGTACGAACAAGTTGTAGGCAAGATTTCCGAAGGCAAGTTGAACCGTCCGTGCCGCGTGTACGCGCCAGTCGGCACCCACGAAACCTTGCTGGCTTACCTGGTGCGTCGCCTGCTGGAAAACGGCGCGAACACCTCGTTTGTTAACCGCATTGCCGACCACTCGATCTCGATTCACCAGTTGGTGGCCGACCCTGTCAGCCAGATCGAGCAAATGG
Organism: Pseudomonas sp. FSL R10-1350; assembly: GCF_009600525.1. NCBI lineage: Bacteria > Pseudomonadati > Pseudomonadota > Gammaproteobacteria > Pseudomonadales > Pseudomonadaceae > Pseudomonas > Pseudomonas sp. FSL R10-1350. The sequence goes on along the minus strand of NZ_WIVR01000034.1, from coordinate 42,409 downwards.
CCACGGCCGAAGGCAGCTTCGGCTTGCCGCATCCACGCATTCCGTTGCCGCGTGACCTGTATGGCAGCGAACGCGCCAACTCCAGCGGCATCGACATGGCCAACGAACACCGTCTGGCATCGTTGTCCTGCGCCCTGCTGGCCACGGCTCACAACGACTGGAAAGCCGCGCCGATGCTCGGTTGCACCTCCAGCACCCAAGTCCCGGCCGCGGTGCTCAACCCGGCCGACCTGCGTGATGTAGTCGGCTATGTGCAAGAAGCCACGGTTGAAGACGCAGACAACGCGATCCAGTGCGCGCTGAACGTCGCGCCGATCTGGCAGGCCACCCCGCCGACCGAACGTGCCGCCATCCTGGAACGCGCCGCCGACCAGATGGAAGCCGAGATCCAGCCGCTGATGGGCCTGCTGGCCCGCGAAGCTGGCAAGACCTACGCCAACGCCATTGCCGAAGTCCGCGAAGCGGTCGACTTCCTGCGCTACTACGCCGTGCAGGCGCGCAATGACCTGACCAACGACGCCCACCGCCCGCTGGGCCCTGTGGTGTGCATCAGCCCGTGGAACTTCCCGCTGGCGATTTTCAGTGGCCAAGTGGCCGCAGCTCTAGCCGCCGGTAACCCGGTACTGGCCAAACCTGCCGAACAAACACCGCTGGTGGCCGCCCAGGCCGTGCGCATCCTGCTGGAAGCCGGTATTCCAGAAGGCGTGCTGCAATTGCTGCCGGGCCGTGGCGAAACCGTGGGCGCACGTCTGGTCGGTGACGATCGGGTCAAAGGTGTGATGTTCACTGGCTCCACCGAAGTCGCTCGCCTGCTTCAACGCAACATCGCCGGTCGCCTGGACGCTCAAGGTCGCCCGATCCCGCTGATCGCTGAAACCGGCGGCCAGAACGCCATGATCGTCGACTCCTCAGCCCTGACCGAACAAGTGGTCATCGACGTGGTGTCCTCGGCGTTCGACAGCGCCGGTCAGCGCTGCTCGGCACTGCGCGTGCTGTGCTTGCAGGAAGATTCGGCAGATCGCGTCATCGAAATGCTCAAAGGTGCCATGGCCGAATCGCGCATGGGCAACCCGGAGCGCTTGAGCGTGGACATTGGCCCGGTGATCGATGCCGAAGCCAAAGCCGGGATCGAGAAACACATCCAGGGCATGCGCGACAAAGGCCGCAACGTTTTCCAGATGGCCATTGCCGATATCGAAGAATCCAAGCGCGGCACCTTCGTGATGCCGACCCTGATCGAGCTGGAAAGCTTCGACGAACTGGAGCGCGAAATCTTCGGCCCGGTTCTGCACGTGGTGCGCTACAAGCGCAAAGACATCGACCAGTTGATCGCCCAGATCAACGCATCGGGCTACGGCCTGACCCTGGGCGTGCATACCCGCATCGACGAAACCATTGCCAAAGTGGTCAACAACGTCAACGCCGGTAACGTCTACGTCAACCGCAACATCGTCGGTGCCGTGGTCGGCGTGCAGCCGTTCGGCGGCGAAGGTTTGTCGGGTACCGGCCCGAAAGCCGGTGGCCCGCTGTACCTGTTCCGTCTGCTGTCGACTCGCCCAAGCGATGCCATCGAGCAATCGTTCGCCAAAGTCGACGCCATTAGCGCGCCAGACACCCAAGCCCGCGAGGCGCTGAGCAAGCCGCTCAACGCCCTGCAAGCCTGGGCACAAAGCAATCAGCAAGCGGCGCTGGCCGAGCTGTGCAGCGAATTCGCCGCCCACTCGCAAAGCGGCATCACCCGCCTGCTCAACGGCCCGACCGGCGAACGCAACAGCTACGCCATCTTGCCGCGCGAACACGTGCTGTGCCTGGCCGACACTGAAAGCGACCTGCTGACCCAACTGGCTGGCGTACTGGCCGTGGGCAGCTCGGCGGTACTGCCGGACAGCGATCTGGGCAAAGCCCTGTTTGCCCGTCTGCCAAAAGAGGTGCAAGCGCGCATCAAGCGCGTAGCGGACTGGACCAAGGACGACGTTGTTTTCGACGCGGTCCTGCACCACGGCGACAGCGATCAACTGCGCGAGGTGTGCCAGCAAGTGGCCAAACGTGCAGGCGCCATTGTCGGCGTGCAAGGGTTGTCTCAAGGCGAAACCAATATCGCCCTGGAACGCTTGGTGATCGAACGCGCACTGAGCGTCAACACCGCTGCTGCGGGCGGTAACGCGAGCTTGATGACCATCGGTTAAACGCCGAGCTACAAAAAACCGGGCACCTGTGAGGGTGCCCGGTTTTTTTGTGCGCCAAAAACGCCGACGCCACGTGTTGAAGCTGAACCAAACAACTACTGCGTATCGCCACTCAACAAATTGATCGCCCGCTGAGCCCCCATAAACAGATAGCCGCTAATGGCAATCAAAACAGCCTCGGCCACATAGACGCACACCATGCCCAACGGCCGATCAGGGAAGGTGAACAGCAGCACCGAGAGCATCACCAGCAGCATGATCAGTAACGCCCGGCTTTCGGGGTACCAGCTATAAGGTTGCTGCGCTCTGTCCAGCGCGTTTTGGACTTTGTCGAACAGCTCGAGGACAAAAAAAGGCCAGAGCAGGCCGCGTATCACCGGTGTAATCGCAGCACCGGAGTGGGCTTTGTAAAAGGCCCAGTTGCGGTAAGACCAATAGAACAAGTAACAACCGCATGTCAGTACATACAGCAGCAGGAAGTGTGGAATTGCCACGGTGTACAACGCACCGGGCCTGTCATCAGTCGCAATTGTGGGCTTCATGACGTGTCCATGGCTAAACAGAGCCGTGAGTAGACACAATTTGCCTAACATTAAAATGCAGGCCGGCTCCATTTCTCTTGTAAGAAAAAGCCATTTCCTCCGTCACTCAACAGAGACAAGGCGGCAATGGACTACAGAACACTTCGCAGCACGTGTTTCATCCACGGCCAAGCAACCCTGAAAAGCTTTTTGACAGCGCGCCAATAACGCAGGTTAGAATCGCTGGCACGTAGCCTGCATGGGTACGCCCTGTCTTTTCTGTTTTTTATGGAGTACTGCCTTTGAATGCGACGACCATCAACAGCCTGTTCTTGATCGGCGCGTTGCTGGTAGGCGCAAGTATTCTGGTCAGTTCTTTGTCTTCACGCCTGGGCATCCCGATTCTGGTGATTATCCTGGCCGTGGGCATGGCCGCCGGTGTCGATGGCGGCGGTATTATTTTTGACAACTACCCTACCGCCTATCTGGTGGGCAACCTCGCCCTGGCGGTGATTTTGCTCGACGGCGGCTTGCGCACGCGGGTCTCCAGTTTCCGCGTGGCGTTATGGCCTGCCCTCTCGCTTGCCACCGTGGGGGTGATGATCACCACCGGGCTGACCGGCCTGGTGGCGGCCTGGCTGTTTAACCTCAATTTGATTCAGGGGCTGTTGATCGGCGCCATTGTCGGCTCCACCGATGCCGCGGCGGTGTTCTCGCTGCTGGGCGGCAAGGGCTTGAACGAGCGGGTCTCGGCCAGCCTTGAGATCGAATCCGGGAGCAACGACCCGATGGCGGTGTTCCTTACCGTCACCCTGATCGACATGCTCGCCAGCGGCGAGACCACGCTGCATGCCAGCCTGCTCCTGGATTTGCTGCGCGAGTTCGGCATCGGCGCCATTGTCGGCCTGGCCGGTGGCTGGCTGATGCTGCAAATGGTTAACCGTATCCACTTGGCCAACGGCCTGTACCCGATTCTGGTGATCGCTGGCGGGCTGGTGGTGTTTGCCTTGACCAACGCCCTGCACGGCAGCGGCTTTTTGGCGGTGTACCTGTGTGGTCTGGTGCTGGGCAACAGCCCGATCCGCAGCCGCCACGGCATTTTGCACATGCTTGACGGCATGGCCTGGCTGGCGCAGATCGGCATGTTCCTGGTGCTGGGCCTGCTGGTCACGCCACACGACCTGCTGCCTATTGCGGTACCCGCGCTGCTTCTGGCCCTGTGGATGATCCTGTTCGCCCGCCCGCTGTCGGTATTCGTCGGCCTGCTGCCCTTCAAGGCCTTCCACGGGCGCGAAAAAGCCTTTATTTCGTGGGTCGGCCTGCGCGGCGCGGTGCCGATCATTCTGGCGGTGTTCCCGCTGATGGCGGGATTGCCGAACGCACAGCTGTATTTCAACCTCGCCTTCTTTATCGTGCTGGTATCCCTTTTGGTGCAGGGCACAAGCCTGCCGTGGGTCGCCAAGCTGCTCAAGGTCACCGTACCGCCAGACCTCGCGCCTATCTCCCGCTCCGCCCTGGAAGTACACGTGACCAGCGAGTGGGAGCTGTTCGTTTATCGGCTGGACGCACAAAACTGGTGCATCGGCGCGGCCCTGCGCGAACTGAAAATGCCCGAAGGCACGCGTATCGCCGCCTTGTTCCGCGACCAGACGTTGCTCCACCCGTCGGGTAGCACCACGCTGGAAATCGGCGATTTGCTCTGTGTGATCGGCCATGAACACAACTTGCCAGCCCTGGGCAAACTGTTCAGCCAGCCGCCAACTCGCGGGCTGGACCTGCGCTTTTTCGGCGACTTTGTACTCGAAGGCGATGCCCAGCTGGGCGACGTCTCGGCACTTTACGGCCTGAAGCTCGATGGCATCAGCCCGGACACTCCGCTCAGCAGCTTTATTGCGCAAAAAGTCGGCGGCGCGCCGGTTGTCGGCGACCAGGTCGAGTGGAACAACACCATCTGGACCGTCGCGGTCATGGACGGGAACAAGATAGGCAAAGTGGGCGTCAGATTCCCCGAAGGAAGTGCCCCGGGACCGGGGTTGTTCCTCTAAACTCCAAATTTCCTACGCTTGCTTGACCGGATTATATGCCAACTCTGCGCACGTTCTTCGCAACAGTCCTGCTCGGCCTGAGCCTTTCCGTTGGCCCGGTTTACGCGGGTGACCCGCCTTCGGCCGAGGCCGTGCAGCTCAGCCTGGACAAAATAGCCGACCGCAAACTGCCCGACGCCGACCAGAAAGCCTTGCAGACGGTGCTCGAGCAAACCTTGAGCTTTCTGGCCAACAAAAGCGACTACGAACAGCGCCTGATCGAGGTCAAAGACCAGCTCCACAGTGCCCCGCGCCAAACCATCGATAACCAGCGCGAACTGGCCCGCCTCAAGGCCAGCAAAGTGGTGCCCATCGAACAGCGCTACGCCACGCTGTCGGTGCAGCAACTGGAACAAATGCTCGCCGACCGCACCACCGAGCAAGGTGAGCTGCAAAAAGCCCTGGCCAGCGCCAACACCCAGAGCATCGCCGCCCAGACCCGCCCCGAGCGCGCCCAGGCCGAAATCAGCAACAGCCAGACCCGCATTCAGCAGATCGGCAACATCCTCAAAGTCGGCCGCGACAACGGCAAAGTGCTCACTGGCGATCAACGCAACCAGCTCAGTGCCGAATCGGCAGCGCTCACCGCGTTGATCGCGCTGCGTCGTCAGGAACTGGCCGGCAATAGCCAACTGCAAGACCTGAGCGGCAGCCAGCACGACCTGCTGCTGGAAAAAACCACGCGCCAGGACCAGGAAATCCAGGACCTGCAGACCCTGATCAACAAGAAGCGTCTGGCCCAGTCGCAACAGACCGTGACCGAGCAATCGATTGAGGCGCAAAAGTCTGGCAGCAGCAGCTTGCTGGCCACCGAAAGCGCAACCAACCTCAGGCTCTCCGATTACCTGTTGCGCAGCACCGACCGCCTCAACGTGGTCACCCAGCAGAACCTTGAAACCAAGCAGCAGCTGGACAACGTCACCCAAAGTGACCAGGCGCTGGATGAGCAAATCAACGTTCTGCGGGGCAGTTTGCTGCTGTCCAAGATCCTCTATCAGCAGAAACAAGCCCTGCCGCGCCTGCAAAAGATGGACAAGAATCTGGCCGATGAAATCGCCGATATCCGCTTGTACCAATTTGAGATCAACCAACAGCGCGAGCTGATCAGCAACCCGATTGCCTATGTTGATAACTTGCTGTCGACCCAGCCCGCCGACCAGGTGACGCCGCAACTGCGCAAAACCCTGCTCGAACTGGTCAACACCCGCAGCGACCTGCTGGACCGCTTGAACCGCGAACTCAGCTCACTGCTCAGCGAGTCGATCAACCTGCAACTGAACCAAAAGCAGCTGCTCAGCACCGCGCAGGGCCTGCGGGCGACGCTGGATGAGCAGATGTTCTGGATCCCCAGCAACAAGCCGCTGGATCTGGACTGGCTGGAGTCGGCCCCGCGCCACCTCAAGCAACAACTCGTCACCCTGCCGTGGGGTTCCAGCGTCACCGAGCTGGCAGAAGGCCTGATCCAGCGGCCGCTGCTGTTTTTGCCGTTTGTGCTGGTGATGATCGCCCTGCTGTGGAAGCGCCGCTACCTGTACAACAAGCTCAACGATATCCATAAGGACATTGGCCACTTCAAGCGCGACAGCCAGTGGCATACGCCGCTGGCGATCCTCATCAACATCTTGCTGGCGATGCCGGTTTCACTGGCCCTGGCCCTGTGCGGGTACGCCTTGCAAACCGATGCCCGCGGCATGAACGCCAACACTGGCGCGGCCTTGATGCAAATGGCCGAAGCCTGGCTGGTGTTCTACACCGCGTACCGGATTCTGGCGCCGGGCGGCGTGGCCGAACTGCATTTTCGCTGGGAGAAACCGCTGGTTGCCTTCCTGCAAAACTGGATCCGCAGACTCGGTCTGGTAGTGCTGGCACTGGTGGCCGTGGTCGCCTTTGCCGAACAGCAACCGGCGGCGCTGGCCGACGACGTGCTGGGCATCCTCGTGGTGTTGACGTGCTACGCCACCATGGCGTGGCTGCTGTGCCGCCTGATCCTCAACGACCAGACCGAGAAAAAAGCCTACCGCGTGCGCAAGCTGCTCGGTTTCGCGTTCGCCCTGCTGCCCCTCGCGCTGTTTGTGGCGGTGTGTTTTGGCTACTACTACACCGCGCTCAAACTCAGCGACCGACTTATTAACACCCTGTACCTGCTGATGCTCTGGCTGGTGGTTGAAGCCACCTTTGTGCGCGGCCTCTCGGTCGCGGCGCGGCGGCTGGCCTACCAGCGGGCGTTGGCCAAGCGCCAGGCGGCCAAGGAAGCCGGGGAAGGCAACGACGCCATCGTTGAAGAGCCGACACTGGACATCGAACAGGTCAACCAGCAATCGCTGCGCCTGATTCGTCTGGCCTTGCTCGCGGCCTTTATCGGGGTGTTGTATTGGGTCTGGGCCGACTTGATTTCGGTCTTTTCCTACCTCGACAACATCACGCTGTACGAATACACCAGCGGTACCGGCGCCAACATGAGCATGGTGCCCATCAGCATTGGTGACGTGCTGGGCGCGTTGATCATCGTCGGCATCAGCATTGCCCTGGCGCGCAACCTGCCCGGTTTGCTTGAAGTGCTGGTGCTGTCACGGCTCGACCTGGCGCAAGGCAGCGCCTACGCCACCACCACGCTGCTGACCTACGTGATCATCGGCGTCGGCTTTGTCGCCACGCTCTCAACCCTGGGCGTGAGCTGGGACAAGCTGCAATGGCTGGTGGCGGCACTCTCGGTGGGCCTGGGCTTCGGGATGCAGGAAATCTTCGCCAACTTTATCTCCGGCATCATGATCCTCTTCGAGCGCCCGGTGCGCATTGGCGACACCATCACCATCGGCAACCTGTCGGGCACCGTGAGCAAGATCCGCATTCGCGCGACCACCATCACCGACTTCGACCGCAAAGACATCATTGTCCCGAACAAGACCTTTATCACAGGGCAACTGATCAACTGGTCGCTGACCGACACCATCACCCGCGTGACCCTCAAGCTGGGCGTTGATTACGGCTCTGACCTGGACCTGGTCAAGAGCTTGCTGCTCAAGGCCGCGCAAGAAAACCCCCGCGTGCTCAAAGAGCCCGAGCCGCATGTGTACTTCTTGAGCTTCGGGCAGAGCACGCTGGACCACGAACTGCGCATGCACGTGCGTGACCTGGGCGACCGCAACCCGGTGATCGACGAAGTGAACCGCTTTATCAACCGCGAGTTCAAGGCACACAACATCAACATCTCGTTCCAGCAGATGGAGGTGTACCTCAAGAACACCAGCAACCAGGAATACAAACTGGTGCCCATGGACCTGCCAACGCCGGAACAAAAGCCCCTGCCGGGTAAGCCCGACTAGCAGGACGCCTAAACGTCTGTAGGAGTGAGCTCGCCTCGCGATCTTTTGATATTTAAAAGATCGCGAGGCAAGCTCGCTCCTACACAGGGTGTTTACCCTCACATTTTGCTGGAGACGGCCATTGAAAGCCCTCGACGAACTGACCTTTGACAACCGTTTCGCCCGCCTGGGTGACGCGTTTTCAACCCACGTGCTGCCCGACCCGCTCGACGCACCACGGCTGGTGGTCGCCAGCGATGCGGCAATGGCCTTGCTCGACCTGGACCCGGCCGTGGCCCACGACCCGGTGTTTGCCCAACTGTTTGGCGGGCATACCTTATGGGCCGATGCCGAGCCACGGGCGATGATCTATTCCGGCCACCAGTTCGGCTCGTACAACCCGCAACTGGGCGATGGCCGCGGGCTGTTGCTGGGCGAGGTCTACAACCAGGCGGGCGAGCACTGGGACCTGCACCTCAAAGGCGCCGGCATGACGCCCTACTCGCGCATGGGCGATGGCCGTGCGGTGCTGCGCTCGTCGATTCGTGAGTTTCTCGCCAGCGAAGCCCTGCACGCGCTGGGCATTCCCACCAGTCGCGCCCTGTGCGTGATCGGCTCCGACACCCCGGTGTGGCGTGAAAAACAGGAACGCGGCGCCATGGTGCTGCGCCTGGCGCACAGCCATATCCGCTTCGGGCACTTTGAGTACTTCTACTACACCCAGCGCCCGGAACAACAAAAGCAACTGGCCGACCACGTGCTGGCCCTGCACTACCCTGAATGCCTGGAGCAGCCGGAGCCCCATCTGGCGATGTTCCGCGAAATCGTCGAGCGCAACGCTGAACTGATCGCCAAATGGCAGGCCTACGGGTTTTGTCACGGCGTGATGAACACCGACAACATGTCGATCCTGGGCATTACCTTCGACTTCGGCCCGTTCGCCTTTCTTGACGACTTCGACGCGCAGTTCATCTGCAACCACTCCGACCACCAGGGGCGTTACTCCTTCAGCAACCAGGTGCCCATTGGCCAATGGAACCTCAGCGCCCTGGCCCAGGCACTGACACCGTTTATCAGCGTTGACGCCCTGCGTGAAACATTGGGCTTGTTCTTGCCGCTGTACCAGACGCACTACCTCGACCTGATGCGCCGCCGCCTGGGCCTGACCACCGCCGAAGACGGTGATCAAAAACTGATCGAAGACCTGTTGCAACGCATGCAAGGCAGCGCCATCGACTACACCCTGTTCTTCCGTCGCCTGGGCGACGAACCGGCAGAACACGCGGTTGCCCGCCTGCGCGACGACTTTATCGACCTCAAGGGCTTTGACGAATGGGCCGCGCAATACCTCGCCCGCGTGGCCCGCGACGGCGAGCCAGACCAACAGCAACGCCGTGAACGCATGCACGCGGTCAACCCGCTGTACATCCTGCGCAACTATCTGGCACAAAAAGCCATCGACGCTGCCCAAGCCGGTGATTACAGCGAAGTACGGCGCTTGCACAGCGTCCTGACCCAACCGTTCACCGAACAGCCGGGCATGCAACCCTACGCCGAACGCCCGCCCGAGTGGGGCAAGCACCTAGAAATCAGTTGCTCCTCTTAAAACGCCCACAACCCTGTAGGAGCGAGCTTGTCTCGCGATCTTTTGATCTTTAAAAGATCGCGAGGCAAGCTCGCTCCTACAGATATATGGCGTATGAGCGGGCAACACTTACTCTTCTTGTAGTCGCGAGACCTGTGGCGCACCTACATCCCATAGCAGTGAAGGGCACCCGCTATAACAGACGCATTCGTCTGAAGTCAGGGAAGCGGACTACCTGCCAGCCGATTGACCCTCTGTGCGCCAGCCCCTATCCTCGCCGACGTCACGACACATTCGTGATCCGGTTTGACGGTCGGGCTCTTCATAGTGGAACGCATAGTCTAGACATTCGTTCGCGCACTTTTAGTGGAGTTAACCCATGCCCCTGATCACTCATCAAACCCCTTTCGGCCACAGCCTGACCGGCGATTGCCTGTTCAGCGTTAACGCCGGTATCCCCATCAAACTCGCGCTGGAACTGGCAGCCCAGTTACTCAGCAGCGCCACGGTTCTGTGCGCCGAAAGCCAGGTCGCCAGCCCTCAAACCAGCCACAGCCTGACGTTTGCCAGCTTGCAACTGGTGGAAATGAGCAAAGGCCTGGTGGATGCCACGCTGGACAGCGTATTGCAGGCCGACACCCTCAAATAAACATCTCTACCGGCACTTTAAAGTGATCTGCCAGCCAGCGAATTTGGCGCACGTTAAGCTGACGCTTGCCGCTGAGGATTTCGGATACCACCGACTGCGTGCCCACGCCCGGCAGATCACTCTGGTTCAGCCCATGCTCTTGCATCACTGAGCGCAGCACATCAACACCACTGACTTTGGGCATCGGCCGATGCTCAAGGTCATAGGCTTCGACCCAATCACCGATGATGTCTACCAGGCTCATCAGCGGGTGGCTTTCATCGTCGCCGATGCGGTCGGTCAGTTCATCAAGGGCTTCGACCAACTGGTCGTAATCCGCTTCATTTTCAGGTTTTCGCAACAGTGGCGAAACAAACTGCCAATGCTGGGCAGCCTGTTCGATCAGTGCATTCATTGGGTTACTCCTTCCATTTACCTTTGTCATATTCACGATGATCCAGCACATGACGAATGTAGAGGCGCTGCACCCGATACCGCACTACCGCAATCAGACGCAATTTATTGCCGCCAATATTAAATACATGCAAAGAACCGACTTTGTCAGTCGCAGGGAAAAACGACCTCAACGCAGCGAAATCTTCAGGGTTGAGGACCTTGATCTTGCGATACCACTCATCCAGAGCACTGGCGGAATGTGGCCATTGTTCCTTGGCCTCCCAAATACGTTTCGCAGTAATCACTCGCATGCAATGTCCCTATCGCATCTTGCTATGAAGGGTAAGCCCGCTTTCGCTATATCGCAAAGCGCGATATTCGGCATCTGACCGACGGTGTCTCATCAGGCGGGTTTCAACAGCCTAGATTCAAGGGCTCAAGGCGGCGCAGGCACATTGTGAGCAGATACGTCACAGCCAGTGGCGGGCGGGGGCAACATCTGCTGAACTGCACCTCTACGCGACGTGCTCATTTTTTGCAGGAGCGCGCCACAGCAATTTCCGGAGTATTTGAAATGACTGACCCGCTGCTTATCCCCTGCCCTTACTGCAACGGCCTTAACCGCATCCCCGCCGCGCGCGTGGGCGAGCACCCCAAGTGTGGGCGCTGTAAGAATGAGGTGCTGATCGCCAAGCCTTTCGATCTGAAACAAACCGATTACGCCAGCCAGATCAAAGGCGACCTGCCGCTGCTGGTGGATGTGTGGGCTGAGTGGTGTGGGCCGTGCAAGGCCTTTGCGCCGGTGTTTGAACAGGCGGCCAGCCAATTGGTGGGGGTGTGCCGGTTGGCCAAGCTCGACAGCGATGCCAACCAGCAACTGTCAGGGCAACTGGGCATTCGCTCGATTCCGAGCCTGATCCTGTACAAAAACGGCCAGGAAGTCGCCCGTCAAAGCGGCGCCTTCCCGTTGCAACAGCTCAAGGCCTGGCTGCAAAGCCACGGCGTGCGTGCTTAAGCGTTTTGTTCCAGGTGATCGTGTAGTTCAACAAATTGCAGGGTCAGCTTGTGCCGTGGTTCTAAATACACCAGCGGCTGGCTGGCCTGATGCGACTCGCGCATTTTGACTGAGCTGCTGAGGTACACCGGCAGCACGGGCAGGCCTTCGGCAATCAACTCATCGAGCATTTGCTGTGGCAGGCTGGCGCGGGCCTGGAACTGGTTGACCACAATGCCTTCAACCAGCAGGTCTTCGTTGTGGTCCTCTTTCAGCTCTTCAATTTCGCTCAGCAGGCCGTACAACGCCTGACGCGAAAAGCTGTCGCAGTCGAAGGGGATCAATACACGATCGCAGGCAATCAATGCCGATACCGCATAAAAGTTCAACGCGGGCGGTGTGTCGATGTAAATGCGGTCGTAGTCTTCAGCCAAGTCATCCAGCAGCTTTTTGAGCTTGTTGATCTTGTGTTTGGCCTCAAGCTTGGGCTGCAAGTCTGCCAGTTCGGGCGTGGCGGTAATGATGTGCAGGTTGTCGAACGGTGTTTCGTAAATATCGACCCGATTCTTCTTCGACCCCACGCCCGCAGACAGGCTTTGCTTAAAGAACTCGGCGATGCCCATCGGGATGTCATCACCTGTTAGCCCGGTGAGGTATTGAGTGGAGTTGGCCTGAGCATCCAGATCGACCAACAGAGTGCGATACCCCTCGCTGGCACTGACGGCCGCCAGGTTACAAGCGATGCTGGACTTGCCCACACCACCTTTTTGGTTGAACACCACGCGACGCATTTCAAAACCTCCGTGTATCAATAAGTGCCCGAGTGTAGATGCCCTGAGAACAACTTCGCTACCTCGCAGAGAAAAGAGCTACAACCAAAGCAGATTTATCCCTATATACGCCGGAACAGACCTATTTTTTCAAAGTCATACAGGCGCCCATAGTTTAGTGATTACAAAAAGATAGCTATTTCGTCCGATAAGCCAAAAAACCGGCACAAAAATGTAAGCGATATTTGCTACCAACCAACAGCACCGGGATAATGCCGCCACTTTGTTACTAGTGCCGCATTGACCGCTGCCTACCTTCGCATCAAGGAAGCCCGCAAGGGCGGGATAAACCTCCAGTGATTAACTTCAATATTGCCGCTTGGCGAGCCTGGGCTCCGGGCCTCGACAGCGTGGCCGATTGGCAGGCCTGGAGCCAGCACCCCCACGCGATCGCCGCCAGCGATGCCAGCCCCGACGTGTCGTTTTTACCGGCCATGCAACGCCGCCGCCTCAGTCGCCTGGCACGCATGGCATTCAGTGTCGGCTGGCCCTTGGCTGAGGGTCATGAGGCGCTGCCACTGGTGTTTGTTTCGCGCCACGGCGAAACCCCGCGCACCTTCGACATGCTGAACGAGCTCGCAGCCAGTCAGCCCTTGTCACCCACCCAGTTCAGCCTCTCGGTGCACAACGCGGTCATTGGCCTGTGGTCGATCATGCGCGGCGAAACCAGCGAAATGACTGCCCTCGCGGCGGCCGGTGATGGCCTCGAACATGGCCTGATCGAAGCCTGTGCGCTGCTTAATGACGGCGCGCCCGCCGTGCTGCTGGTGATCACTGAAGAACAACCGCCCGAGGCTTACCGGCCCTGGGTTGACGACGTGCCCTTTGCCTATGCAGTGGGCCTGCTGCTGACACCCGGTGAGCAGTGGCACCTGTCGTTGTCCACCCGGCCTGCTGATGTCGCCCAAGCCCCGTGGCCCCATGCATTGCAATTGTTACAGCACCTGCTCAGCGGCCAGACGTCGTTTCAACACGCCTGGGAAAACCGGCTCTGGCAGTGGCAACGTACGTCGTGAAAACCGCTAATGCTTACTACTGGCGCCTGCTGGCCACCGCCATCAGCTTCGTGCTGTTCGGGTTTGGGTGCCTGTGCCTGCGGCTGGTCATTTTCCCGCTGCTCAGTTGCTTGCCAGGCGACGTCCTGCGCCAGCGCGAGCGCGCGCGTTACACCGTCAGCCGACTGTTCTGGCTGTTTATCCGCTTTATGACCCGCCTGGGCGTACTGACCTATGACGTGCAAGGTGCCGAGCGCCTCGGGCGCCCCGGCCAAATGATCATTGCCAACCATCCCTCGCTGATTGATGTGGTGTTTCTGATCGGGCTGGTGCGTAACGCCAATTGCGTGGTCAAGCAAAGTCTTTGGCAGAATCCGTTCACCCGCAGCCCCGTACGCGCCGCGCAATACATCAGCAATGACGGCAGCATTGACATGCTCGACAAGGCCGCAGAGGCCCTGCAACAAGGCCAGACGCTGATTATCTTCCCGGAGGGCACCCGCACCCCGACAGGCCAGATGCCGGCCTTTCATCGGGGGGCCGCCGCCATCGCCTTGCGCGGTGCGAAAATCCTCACGCCAGTGGTGATAAAAGTCAGCCCCACCACGCTGACCAAAGCCGAGCCGTGGTACCGCATCCCCAAACGCCGCGTGCACTTCAGTTTTTGTGTCGGGGCCGATATAGATCCAAATGCCTTTGCAGCAGCAGGCCCGCCGCCCAAGGCTTCGCGCCTGCTTAACGACTTCGTGCATGACTACTTTATTAAGGAGCTCGCCACAGATGAGCGATCTACACAGTGAAATCAAACAGCTGATCATCGACGCCCTGGGCCTTGAAGACATCAGCATCAGCGACATTGGCGATGAGCAAACACTGTTTGGCGAAGGCCTGGGGCTGGACTCGGTCGACGCCCTGGAGCTGGGCCTGGCGATCCAAAAAACCTATGGCATCAAAATAGATGCCGACGCCAAAGATACCCGTGACCACTTTTCCAACGTGACCAGCCTTGCGGCTTTTGTCACAGCCAAACAGGCTGCCTGAGACCGAACCATGCAAACCCGTGAAGACATTTTCAACATCCTGCGCGACGCCATGGTCGAACTCTTCGAACTGGAGCCCGAACGCGTCACGCTGGAAGCCAATTTGTATCAGGACCTGGAAATCGACAGCATCGACGCGGTCGACCTGATCGATCACATCAAGCGCAAAACCGGCAAAAAAATTGCCGCCGAAGCCTTTAAATCGGTGCGCACCGTCAATGATGTGGTTGAAGCGGTTTACCACTTGGTGCAACCGCACGCATGAGCCGATTGATCGGCCTGGGCCTGCTGCTGGCGGGCCTGCTATACCCGTTCGCGGTGCATTTCGGCATAGCCCACTTTGCTCCGTGGCAGTTTGCGCTGCTGCTCGGCGGCCTGTGGCTGGCACGGGTACTGACCGGCGAACGACGCCCCGGCAGCCTGTGGATCGCCGGGGTCGCGCTGGTGTTTTGTGCGCTGCTGGCGCTGTTTAACAGCCCGGCCCTGCTGCGCTGGTACCCCGTACTGATCAGCAGCCTGATGCTCAGCCTGTTTGGCCTGAGCCTCAAGTTCGGCCCGCCGATGGTCGAGCGTCTGGCCCGGCTGCGTGAGCCAGATCTACCCGACAGCGCAATTCGTTATACGCGCCAGGTCACCCAGGTCTGGTGCCTGTTTTTTATGCTCAACGGCCTGATCGCAGCCAGCCTCACACTGTGGGCGCCGCTGAGCTGGTGGACGTTGTACAACGGCTTGATCGCCTACGGGCTGATGGGGCTGCTGTTTGCCATTGAATGGCTGATACGACAAAAGGTAAGAGGCCAGGCATGAAGTGGATAAAACTTGAGCATCTGTTGCTTGAGGGCGATGCCCATCGCACCGTCAGCGTTGAACCAACGCTCACCCATCACACCCTCTGCGCGCAGGCCCTGAGCCTGGCGGGCGGGTTGCAGCAACGCGGCGTGCAACGCATGGCCGTGCACCTGGACGACGCGGGTGAATTGGCCATTGCGCTGCTGGGCGCCTGGCGCGCCGGGGTCAGCGTGTTATTGCCCGCAGACCTGCAAGCCCACACCCGTGAGCGCTGGGCCAGCCACGTCGATCTATGGCTGACCGCCAGCACCGAGCTGCACGCCTTGTATGGCGCCCCATTGGCCCCTGCCGAGCTGGATCTGGACGCGTGCCAGCTAAGCCTGTGCACGTCAGGCTCCAGCGGCGAGCCCAAGCGGATCGACAAAAGCCTGCGGCAAATGGCCAATGAGGTAGAAACCCTCGAGCAATTGTGGGGCCATGAACTGGGCGATGCGTGCATCATCGCCAGCGTGGCCGCGCAGCATATTTATGGGCTGTTGTTCCGCGTGTTGTGGCCGCTGTGTGCGGGCCGGGTCTTTACTCGCCAGCAACTGGCGTTCCCCGAAGATATGCAGCGCGCCAGCCGCGAACACGCGGCATTTGCCTGGGTGGCCAGCCCCGCCCTGCTCAAACGCATGGCCGACAACCTCGACTGGCCGGCCTTGAGCCAGGTGCGCCGGGTGTTCTCTTCGGGCGGCGCATTACCTGCCGAGGCGGCTCATGCGCTGGAGCAGCGCTTGGGCCAATGGCCTACCGAGATTTTTGGCAGCTCAGAAACCGGCGGCATTGCATGGCGCCAGGGTCCAACCTTGTGGCAGCCGTTTGCCGGGGTTCATCTAAGCCAGAGTGAGGACGGCGCGCTAGGCATCGCCTCGCCGTACCTGATGGCAGGCCATGTCGAGCAAACGGCCGATGCGGCGCGCATTGAAGCCGACGGGCGCTTTGAACTGCTGGGGCGTCTGGACCGCATCGTCAAACTTGAAGAAAAACGCATCTCGCTGCCACAGCTGGAACAGGCCTTGAGCACCCACCCATGGGTTGCAGAAGCACGCCTGGGCGTGGTCAATGAAAACCGCGCCTCGCTGGGCGCCTTGCTGGTACTCAGCCAAAGCGGGCTGTTTGCCCTGCGTGAACACGGCCGCCGAGCCCTGACCCAAGCCCTGCGCCTGCACCTTGGGCCCTATTGCGAAGCGCTGGCATTGCCGCGCCGCTGGCGGTTGCTGCGGCAAATGCCGCTCACCAGCCAAGGCAAACTGCCGCAAGCGCAGGTCGATGCGTTGCTGCTGGCGCCACGGCCAACGCTGCCTGAAGTACTCAGCCAACACCTCGGCGATGACGGTTGGACACTCAACCTGTCGATCCCGCCTGACCTTGCGTACTTCAGCGGGCACTTCCCCAAAACGCCGGTGCTGCCCGGCGTGGTGCAAGTGGACTGGGCCATCAACCTGGGCCAGCAACTGCTCGACCTGCCGCCCCGCTTTGCCGGGATGGAAGTGCTCAAGTTTCAGCAACTGGTGCGCCCCGGCGATGAAATCGAGTTGACCCTGCGCTTTGATCACGAACGCAGCAAATTGCATTTTGCCTACCGCAACGCCAACGCCGCCTGCTCCAGCGGCCGTATCGTGCTGGAGGCCGCCTGTGGATAAGTTGATCTGTGAATGCTGTGGGAGCAGGCTTGCTCGCGATTGCATCAACGCGCCGCTTCAGAAAACCCGCAGCGCCTGTATCGCGAGCAAGCCCGCTCCCACAAAGGCCGACCGTCATGCATAACCCCTGCGCCGTGATCCCGGTGTACAACCATGAAACCGCCGTGCCCGCCGTGGTCGAGGCGTTGCAGGCCGCAGGTTTGCCCTGTGTGCTGGTCGACGACGCCAGCAGCCCCGCGTGCAGCGCCGTGCTCACCGAACTGGCCCGGCACGAGCACATCTACCTGGTGCGCCTGGCCGTCAACCAAGGCAAAGGCGGCGCCGTCATGGCCGGTTTGCGCGAGGCCTCGCGCCTGGGCTTTACCCATGCGCTGCAAGTCGATGCCGACGGCCAGCACGACCTCAGCGATGTCACGACCTTTATCCAGGCCTCACAGCACAACCCCGAGGCGCTGATCTGCGGTTACCCGCAATACGACGCCAGCGTGCCCAAAGGCCGTTTATATGCACGCTACCTGACCCACGTGTGGGTGTGGATCAACAGCCTGTCACTGCGTATTCCCGACTCGATGTGCGGCTTTCGGGTGTACCCGCTGGCGCCGACACTGGCGCTGCTGGACTCGGTCAAGCTGGGCAAACGCATGGACTTCGACCCCGAGATTCTCGTGCGTCTGGCGTGGCGCAACCAGCCGATGCAGTGGCTGGCGACCAAGGTGCATTACCCGCAAGACGGCCTGTCGCACTTTCGCCTGTTCCATGACAACGCCCTGATCTCAGCCATGCACACCAAGCTGTTTTTCGGCATGTTGGTGCGTTTGCCGAGCATTCTATGGAGGCGCTGGCGGGCATGAGCGAGACACCACAGCATTGGGCCGAGCATAAAGAGCGGGGCAATTTTTGGCTGATGAAGCTCACGGCCTTCGGGGTCAAAGTACTCGGTCGCCGCCTGCTGGCCCCCGTGTTGTACGCCATCGTGCTGTACTTTTTTGTCTTCGGCCGCAAAGCCCGACGCAGCATCTGGCACTACCAGCAGCACTTGGCCGACTGGAGCGGGCAGCCCGCCTTGCGCCCCACGCCGTGGCGGGTGTTCGGCCAGTTCATGGCGTTTGCCGACGCGCTGCTCGACAAGCTCGACGTGTGGAACGGCCGCCTCAAGACCCAAGACATCGAGATCATCGACCCCGCCCGGCTGCGCGAGCAAATGCGCAGTGAGCGCGGGCAAATGCTGGTGGGCGCTCATTTGGGCAACCTTGAGGTGTGCCGGGCCCTCGCTGAACTGGGTGAGAAGATCACCCTGAACGTGCTGGTGCACACCCGCCATGCCGAGCACTTCAACCGTTTGCTGGGCGAGGCCGGGGCCACGCATGTGCGGCTGATTCAAGTCAGCGAGCTCAACCCCGGCGTCATGCTGCAATTGAGCCAACGCCTGGAAAACGGCGAGTGGCTGGCCATTGCCGGTGACCGCGTGCCGCTGCATGGCGCCCGCACAGCGCAGGTCAACTTTCTCGGCCACCCGGCGCCCTTCCCGCAAGGCCCGTGGTTGCTGGCCGGGTTGCTCAAGTGCCCTGTCAATTTATTGTTTTGCCTGAAACACCAAGGCCGCTATCGGGTGGTTATCGAACCCTTCGCCGAGGCCATTGAATGGCGGCGCAGCGACCGCGAACAGGTGATCGCCGAGTGGGCGGCGCGCTATGCCGAACGGCTGGGGCATTACTGCCTTGAGGCGCCGCAACAATGGTTTAACTTTTACCCTTTCTGGAAAACCGATGACGACGCATCAGCATGAGCCAGTAACCTTCGGCCAAACCCCATTGCGCATTGAAGACGTGCTGGCCCTGGCCAATCGTCAGGTGCCGACCCGTTTGCAAGACGACGCCGAGTACCGCGAACGCATCGCCAAAGGCGCGCGCTTTCTTGACTCATTGCTCGACAAAGAAGGCGTGATCTACGGCGTGACCACCGGCTACGGCGACTCGTGCGTGGTGGCGGTGCCGCTGGAGCATGTCGAAGCGCTGCCACGTCACCTCTACACCTTCCACGGCTGTGGCCTGGGCAAAATGCTTGATGCCCAGGCGACCCGCGCCGTGCTGTCCGCCCGCTTGCAGTCGCTGTGCCACGGGGTGTCCGGGGTGCGGGTTGAACTGCTGGAGCGCCTGCAAGGGTTTATCGCCCACGACATTTTGCCGCTCATCCCCGAAGAGGGCTCGGTAGGCGCCAGCGGTGACCTGACGCCGCTGTCTTATGTGGCGGCCACCTTGTCGGGCGAGCGCGAGGTCATGTTCAACGGCGAGCGCCGCCTAGCGGCTGACGTGCACCGCGAACTGGGCTGGACGCCGCTGGTACTGCGGCCCAAGGAAGCGCTGGCGCTGATGAACGGCACGGCCGTGATGACCGGCCTTGCGTGCCTGGCGTACGCCCGCGCCGATTACCTGCTCAAGTTGGCGACCCGCATCACGGCACTCAACGTGGTGGCGTTGCAAGGTAACCCTGAACACTTCGATGAGCGTCTGTTCGCCGCCAAGCCGCATCCAGGGCAAATGCAAGTGGCGGCATGGTTGCGCCAGGACCTCGCCATCGACGCCCCGACCGCGCCGCTGCATCGCCTGCAAGACCGTTACTCGCTGCGCTGCGCGCCCCATGTGCTGGGCGTTCTGGCTGACAGCCTGAACTGGCTGCGCGGGTTTATCGAAGTCGAACTCAACAGCGCCAACGACAACCCGATCATCGACGCCGAAGAAGAACGCGTGCTGCACGGCGGGCACTTCTATGGCGGGCACATTGCCTTCGCCATGGACAGCCTCAAAACCCTGGTGGCCAACGTCGCTGACCTGCTTGATCGCCAACTCGCGCTGTTGGTAGACGTACGTTACAACCACGGCTTGCCAAGCAACCTCTCGGGCGCCAGCGCCGAACGGGCGATGCTCAACCACGGCTTTAAAGCGGTACAGATCGGCGCCAGCGCCTGGACCGCCGAAGCCCTGAAAAACACGATGCCGGCCAGCGTCTTCTCGCGCTCAACCGAATGCCACAACCAGGACAAAGTGAGCATGGGCACCATTGCCGCCCGTGACGCCATTCGTGTGCTGGAGCTGACCGAGCAAGTGGCCGCCGCGACGTTGCTGGCTGCCCACCAGGGTGTGTGGCTGCGCAGCCGCGACGCAGACGCCCGCCCGCTACCCACCGCACTGGCCGACATGCACGCTGAACTGGCCAAGGATTTCGCCCCCGTCATTGAAGACCGCGCACTGGAAGCCGAACTGCGCCTGTGCCTGGCCCGTATTGCCCAACAACACTGGAGGCTGCATGCGTAGCAAAGGCGTTTTGCACGTCGACACCGAAGTCCTGGTGCCGTTTTTCGATATCGACACGATGCACGTGGTGTGGCACGGGCATTACGTCAAATACCTCGAAGTCGCCCGCTGCGCCTTGCTCGATCACATCGGGCACAACTACACGCAGATGCTCGACGCGGGCTACGCGTGGCCGGTGATCGACCTGCAACTGCGCTATGTGCGCGGCGCCACCTTCGGCCAACGGATCAACGTTCGCGCCAGCCTCGTGGAGTGGGAGAACCGTCTGAAGATCAACTACCTGATCACCGATGCGGCCACCGGCGAACGCCTGACCCGCGCCTGCACGGTGCAGGTCGCGGTCAGGATTGCCGACCGGGAAATGCAACTGGCGTCGCCCAAATGCTTGATCGATGCGATTGCGAAGGTGCTGGCATGAAGCTGATTGCTGCTCTGTGTAGTCGCTGCCGCAGGCTGCGATCGAGCCCGAAGGGGTCGCGTTTTTCGGCTCTTATCGCAGCCTTCGGCAGCGACTACAAGGCGTACGTAGCCGCTTTGCTGCTCGGATTATCACCATTGGCCCACGCCTTCGACCTGCAACAACTGAGCGATCAACTGGCCAGGCCGCAGGTGATCCACGGTGATTTCGTCCAGGAAAAACACTTGCGCGCGCTACCCAAGCCGCTGACCAGTACCGGCACCTTTGTGCTGGCCAAAGAGCACGGCCTGTTGTGGCAACTCAACTCCCCGCTGAAGCAGGACTACCGCATCACCGCCCTCGGCATTGCCCGACGCAATGGCAGCGAGTGGCAAATGCTCCCCGGCAAGAGCGCAGGCGCCGAGCAGAACCGCCTGTTCCTCGCCGTGCTGCAAGGCGACAGCAGCGGGCTTGCGCGTGATTTCGAGCTGCGCCTGCAAGGCCAACCGACGCAGTGGACGCTCACCCTGACCCCGCGCTCGCTGTTGCTCAAGCAGGTGTTCACACAGATCAACATCGACGGCGGCGAACTGGTGCAGCGCATTGAGTTGCAGGAAACCCAAGGCGACAGCACCGTGCTGAAGCTGCAAAACAGCACCCGCCACTTACCCTTGAGCGACGCGGAGCAGCACGACTTTGCGCAGTGAACGCTGGTTGCCCCGGGGCTTTTTGATCCTGCTGCTGGCCGTGCTCGCCCTGGCCGGCTGGCAATGGCGGCATGGCCCGCCGCTGTCGGCCAACCTCATGGAACTGGTGCCCGGCCACACTCCGGACGCACTGCTACAGAGCGCCGAGCAGCGCATGCAAGAACCCCTCAACCGAGAGGTGCTGCTGCTGGTGGGCAGCGCTGATCGCCAGCAAGCCATTAACATCGCTCGCCAGTTGGGCGAGCAGTGGCAGGCCAGCGGGCTGTTTGAAAAGGTCCAGTGGAACCTGCAAGCCGACTTGCCCGCCCTGCGCGAGCAACTGCTGCGCGGGCGCCTGGCAATGCTCGCGCAAGCTGACCGCACACAACTGATCGAACACCCTGACGCCTTTATCCAGCAACGCGTGCAAGCGCTGTTCGACCCGTTCAGCGGCTTTAGCCTGGTACCCAGCCAGGACGACTGGCTGGGCCTGACTGGGCGCATCCAGAACAGCCAGCCGCAACGCGGCGCAGTGCAACTGGACATCGGCAGCGGCGCCTTGATCGCTGACGCCGACGGCAAAAGTTGGGTATTGCTGCGCGCACGCACGCAGGGCAATGCCTTTGACATGAAGCTGCCCCTGCAAGTGGCCGCACTGGTTGAACGCAGCCGCGAACAGGCTGCCAGCCAGAACGTGCAGCTGCTCGCCGCCAGTGGCCTGCTCTACGCCGCCAGCGGCCAACAACAAGCCACCCGTGAGATCACCTGGGTAGGCGGCGGGGCCACCTTCGGAATTTTGCTCCTGTTGCTGCTCGCATTTCGCCGCTGGCGCGTGCTGCTGGCCTTTGTTCCAGTGCTGGTGGGCATGCTGTTTGGCGCCGTGGCCTGCGTCGGTTTGTTTGGCAGCCTGCACGTGATGACGTTAGTGCTGGGCTCCAGCCTGATCGGCGTGGCCGTCGATTACCCGCTGCATTACCTGTCTAAAAGCTGGAGCCTGAAACCGTGGCGCAGTTGGCCTGCCGTGCGCCTGACATTGCCCGGCTTGAGCCTGAGCCTGGCCACCAGTTGCATCGGTTATCTGGCCTTGGCGTTTACCCCGTTTCCCGCGTTGACCCAAATCGCGATCTTCTCGGCCGCAGGCTTGGTCGGGGCGTATCTGAGCGCCGTGTGCCTGCTACCCGCGCTGCTCAACGGTATGACGTTACA
This sequence comes from Pseudomonas sp. FSL R10-1350, assembly GCF_009600525.1. Lineage (NCBI taxonomy): Bacteria > Pseudomonadati > Pseudomonadota > Gammaproteobacteria > Pseudomonadales > Pseudomonadaceae > Pseudomonas > Pseudomonas sp. FSL R10-1350. The sequence continues at coordinate 19,774 of NZ_WIVR01000034.1, read as the reverse complement.
GCCCGCGCAATGGCCGTTGCACCTCGCACAACGCCTGCTGGATGCGCGGGCAGCGCTGTTGAAAAAAGTCCCCACGCCCGCGCTATTGGCCTTATTGCTGGCCTTTTGTGCAGCAGGCGTGTGGCAACTGACCAGCAAAAACGATATTCGCCAATGGGTCGGTGCGCCGCCTCAACTGACGGCACACGCCCAGGCCATTGCGCGCATTACCGGCTACCAACCGACCAGCCAGTTCTTTTTGGTGCGGGCCGACAATGAGCAGCAACTGCTTGAACGCCAAACCGTGCTGCGCGAGCGCCTGGATCAACTGGTCAGCACCGGCCAGCTACAAGGCTATTTGGCCCTGGGCCAATTGGTCAGCCTGCCGAGCGAGCAACAACACCTGCGCACGGCCTTGAAGCAACTGCCACAGCACTGGCAACCGCTGCTGGAACTGGGCGTGCCCGAGGCCGCGCTGCAACATGAACTCGCACAGTTAGAAGCGTTGCCCGAGCAAACTATCGACGCCGCACTCACCGGGCCATTGGCCGAACCGTGGCGCGCGTTGTGGCTGGGCAAACAGGGCAACGGCGTGGCCGCCATGGTCAGCTTGCAAGGCTTGAACAACCCCGACCTGTTGCGCGAACAGGCCCAGGGCCTGCCCGGCGTGCAGTGGGTAGACCGCTTGGGCGACTTGAATGGCGTGTTCGCGGACACCCAGATCAGCGCGGCAGAACTGAAGCTGTTGTCGTGCGTGCTGATCGTCTTGCTGTTGATCGCGCCCTTTGGCTTAAGCGGCGCGCTGCGCATTGTTGCACTGCCGCTGTTAGCCGCACTGTGCAGCGTGGCCAGCCTCGGCTGGTTGGGGCAGCCGCTGACCCTGTTCAGCCTGTTCGGGTTATTGCTGGTGACGGCGATCAGCGTCGATTACGCGATTTTGATGCGTGAACACATCGGCGGGGCTGCCGTCAGCCTGCTCGGCACCTTGCTCGCCGCGCTGACCACCTGGCTGTCGTTCGGTTTGCTGGCGGTGTCCAGCACGCCCGCAGTCAGCAACTTCGGATTGTCGGTGAGCCTCGGCCTGGCCTTCAGCTTTATGCTCGCGCCGTGGGCCGGTCAGCAAACGCCGCACACCCCGCGTTATTCTTCATTGCCACGGAGGCCCCATGAAACCCCTTAGCGATACCTACGTAGAAGAAACCCGGTTCGGGTTTTGGTTTTTGCGCAGCCACACCTGGCAACACCATGTACTGCGGGTGGCGATCAATGATTTGCGCGGCTTGTTCAGCGAGCCGCCGCCGTCTGCACCGGTCATCCTGGATGCCGGTTGCGGGCAGGGCAAGTCGTTCCAGTACCTGCAGGCAACCTTCGCCCCCAAGCGTTTGATCGGGCTCGATGCCGACCCGCTGAGCCTTGAGCTGAGCCGCGAAGAGGCCCGCCGCCAAGGATTCGACGTTGAGCTGATCGGCAGCGACTGCGCTGAACTGAACGTGCCCGATGCCAGCGTCGACCTGCTGTTCTGTCACCAGACCTTCCACCACCTGGTGCAACAAGACCGGGCGCTGGCCGAGTTCTATCGCGTGCTCAAGCCGGGCGGCTATTTGCTGTTCGCCGAGTCCACCGAAGCCTACATCGACACCTGGGTGATTCGCTGGCTGTTCCGCCACCCCATGCACGTACAGAAAAGCGCGGCGCAATACCTGGAAATGATCCGCGACCAGGGCTTTGAATTTGACGCGCAGAACGTCTCTTACCCCTACCTGTGGTGGAGCCGTGCGACCGATTTCGGGCTGTTGGAACGCTTTGGCTTGCGCCCTGCCAAGCCGGTGGGCCAGCGGGAAGAAACCCTGGTCAACGTGGTGGCCCGCAAACCGTTGCAAGGCAAAGATCAATGACACGCCGTTATAGCCTGTTCGCAGCCCTTGGCATCTTCATGCTCCTGCTGTTAAGTGGCTGCACCAGCCTGCCCTTGCCCAAACACATGCCCAGCCTGACGCTGCCGATGCAGTTGCTTGTCCAGCGTCAGCAGGCCGAACAGCGCCAGGACTGGCTGCTGGTGATTCAGCAAGAGGACGCCGGGCTACGCTGGTCGTTAATGGACCCTCTGGGGATCCCGCTGGCGCGGCAATTACTGCACAACCAGCACTGGCAAGCAGACGGCTTGCTGCCACCCAACCCCGAGGCGCGGGAACTGTTCGCCGCGCTGCTGTTTGCACTCACGCCTGCCGACCAGTTGGCCGACAATTACCCGCAGGCAACCTCCAGCGCTGATCGCCGTGCGCTCGAACGCCGCTGGCAGGTGCACTATGTACAACCGCAGGTGTTTAGCATCGATCTGGACAATGGCGTGCACTACACCCTCAGCCCACTCAACACCGAGACGGCCCCATGACTGCGTACCTGAATGCCTTGGGCATCGTTTGTTCACTGGGCCACGGGCCCAAGGACGTCGCGCAGCACCTGTTTGCCGGTGACTGCTCGGGCATGCAGCAAACAGCCGGCTGGATCCCTGAGCGCCCGGTCGCAGTGGCGCAGGTGCAAGGCGAGTTGCCAGCGATCCCGGCACACCTTGCGCGCCACAACAGCCGCAATAATCAGCTATTGCTTGAGGCGGCATTGCAGATTGGCGATGACATTGAGCAAGCGATCCAGACCTATGGCCGTGACCGCATCGCTGTCGTGCTGGGCACCAGCACCTCGGGCATCGACGAAGCCTGCCATGGCATTGCCCACTACGCGCAGCACCAGCATTTCCCCAGCGATTACGACTACCGCCAGCAAGAGCTGAGTGCACCGGCTGAGTTTCTGGCCGCGTGGCTGAACATCAGCGGGCCGACCTATGTTATTTCGACGGCTTGCACCTCCAGCGCCCGCGCCCTGATGAGCGCCCAGCGCCTGCTGCGCATGAACCTGTGCGACGTGGTGCTGTGCGGCGGCGTCGACAGTTTATGCACGCTGACCCTCAATGGCTTTGCTGCCCTTGAAGCCGTGGCCGATGAGCGTTGCAACCCGTTTTCGGTCAACCGTCGCGGCATCAATATTGGCGAAGGCGCGGCCCTGTTTTTAATGAGCAAACAGGCCAGCGGCGCGCAACCGATCGCCTTGCTGGGCGCAGGCGCCAGCTCGGATGCGCACCATATTTCTGCCCCCGAGCCCAGCGGCCGGGGCGCAGTCAACGCCATGCAGCAGGCCTTGCAACGTGCAGGGTTGCAGGCCAGCCAGATCGGCTACTTGAACCTGCATGGCACGGCAACCCAGCACAACGACGCCATGGAAAGCCAGGCCGTGGCCCAGGTGTTCCCACACGGTGTACCGTGCTCGTCAACCAAACCCATGACCGGCCACACTCTGGGGGCAGCCGGGGCGCTGGAGGCCGCATTTTGCTGGTTGAGCCTGAGCCACGGTAATGCCTTGCCCCCGCACCTCTGGGATGGCCAGCCCGACCCGCAGTTGCCCGCGCTGAACTGGGTCACCCCAGGCCTTACCCTGGCCCCCGAACACCCACGCTGCCTGATGAGCAACTCGTTTGCCTTCGGCGGTAATAACGTCAGCCTGATTATCGGAGACGCTCCATGATTGATTGGCCGCTCGCCGAATTGCTGCCCCACGCTGGCGACATGATCTTGATCGATCACGTGCTGGCATTTGATGAAGAAACCATCCACACCCGCGTAACTGTCCGCCCTGGCGGCCTGTTTAACCGCGCAGACGGCAGCCTGCCGGCCTGGGTCGGCGTCGAGTTGATGGCGCAAAGCGTGGCCGCCTATGCCGGTTGCCGCGCGCGTCAGGCAGGCAACCCCGTGGCGCTGGGCTTTTTGCTCGGCACCCGCAAGTTTGAATGCAACGTTGAGCACTTCCCGCTCGGCGCTGAGTTACAGATCCACGCCGTGCGCTCGCTCGAAGACGACAACGGCATGGGCGTGTTTGAGTGCCACCTGACCGGCCCACAGATCCACGCCACCGCCCGCCTGAACGTGTTCCGTCCGCCTCAGGCTGAAAACTACCTTGCCCAAGCATCTCAGGAGGCTCGCCATGACTGAGTCCATTTTGGTCACCGGCTCTAGCCGTGGCATTGGCCGTGCCATCGCGTTGCGTCTGGCCCAGGCCGGTTTCGATCTGGTGCTGCACTGTCGCAGTGGGCGCAGCGAAGCCGACAGCGTCATGGCGCACGTGCAAGCACTGGGCCGCAACGCCCGCGTGCTGCAGTTCGACGTATCGGACCGCGCCCAGTGCCGGGCAATACTGGAAGCCGATGTTGAAACCCACGGTGCTTATTACGGCGTGGTGCTCAATGCCGGGCTGACCCGTGACGGCGCGTTTCCAGCCCTCAGCGAAGACGATTGGGACGTGGTGATGCGCACCAACCTCGACGGTTTTTACAACGTCCTGCACCCGGTCATGATGCCCATGATCCGCCGTCGTCAGGCCGGGCGCATTGTGTGCATCACCTCGGTATCGGGCCTGATCGGCAATCGCGGCCAGGTCAATTACAGCGCCTCCAAAGCCGGGCTGATCGGCGCCGCCAAAGCCCTCGCCATTGAGCTGGGCAAGCGCAAAATCACGGTTAACTGTGTGGCGCCGGGCCTGATCGACACCGCCATGCTGGACGAGAATGTACCCGTTGAAGAACTGATGAAAATGATCCCTGCCCAACGCATGGGCACCCCGGAAGAAGTCGCCGGGGCGGTCAACTTTTTGATGTCGGCCGAAGCGGGCTATATCACCCGCCAGGTGCTGGCCGTCAACGGAGGCTTGTGCTGATGAAGCGCGTCGTCGTTACCGGCATGACCGGCATCACCTCGTTGGGCAGTGACTGGGCCAGCATCGTGGCCCATTTTGAGGCGGGGCGTAGCGGCATTCGGCGCATGGACGAGTGGGACCGCTTTACCGAACTCAACACCCGTTTGGCCGGGCCCATTGATGACTTTGCCGTGCCCCCACACTGGACCCGCAAACAACTGCGCAGCATGGGCCGCGTCTCGCGCCTGGCGGTGGGGGCAGCGGAGCAGGCCTTGCAAGACGCGGGCTTGCTGGGCAACCCGATCATTCAGGACGGGCGCATGGGCGTGGCGTGCGGTTCGTCCACCGGCAGCACGGACGAAATCAAAGCCTTCGGCAACATGTTGCTCAACTCAGTGGCCGAAGGTCTTAACGCCAACAGCTACGTGCGCATGATGCCGCACACCACGGCTGCGAATATCAGCATTTTCTTTGGCCTTACCGGGCGGTTGATCCCGACCTCCAGCGCCTGCACCAGCGGCAGCCAGGGCATTGGTTATGCCTACGAAGCCATCAAGTTCGGCCGCCTGCCGTTGATGCTCGCAGGCGGCGCAGAAGAGTTATGCCCCACCGAAGCCATGGTGTTTGACGCGCTGTACGCCACCAGCCTTAAAAACGACGCCCCGCACACCAGCCCAAGCCCCTATGACAGTGGCCGCGATGGTCTGGTGATCGGCGAAGGGGGCGGCATGCTGGTGCTCGAAGAGCTGGAACATGCACTGGCTCGCGGTGCGCACATCCATGCTGAAATCGTCGGTTTTGGCAGCAATGCAGACGGCCAGCACACCACCCGCCCCGAGGTCAGCACCATGCGCCGGGCCATGGAACTGGCGCTGGAAGACGCGGGACTTGCCGCTCAGGCCATCGGCTATGTGAACGGTCACGGCACCGCCACCGAACAAGGCGACATCGCCGAAACCCAGGCCACCCATGACGTGTTTGGCAAACACATGCCCATCAGCTCGCAGAAGAGTTTTTTGGGCCACACTTTGGGGGCCTGTGGCGCGCTGGAGTCGTGGTTCAGCATCGAGATGATGAACCGCGACCGCTACGTGCCCACGCTTAACCTGCACAACGTAGACCCACGCTGCGCTGAACTGGACTACCTGCGCGGCGAAAGTCGCGTGATGCACAACGACTATGTGATGAACAACAATTTTGCCTTCGGCGGCGTCAACACCTCGTTGATTTTTCGCCGCTGGTCATGAGGTCAAGGAGACCCCCTATGAACATCAAAACGTTGGCAGCTGCCACCCTTCTGCTGTCCGCCCTGCCTGCCGTGAGCCAGGCCCGCGACACCACCTTGTACTTGCCGTTTGATCAGGTGGTCACCGAAGCCATCAGCACCGGCAAAATCGACGGCAGCGTCAAATTTTACCTCGCGGGCAACACGCCGAGCGGCAAAGTCAGCGTACTCAGCCCCGGCGCCGTGACCAACAAAAAGACCAACGCCTTCAACAAAACTGACTACCAGGCGTGTTCCTGGGCGCTGCAATCGGCGTTGATCACCCTGCATGACGCGGCCAAAAAAGCCGGTGCCAACGCCGTGACCGACATCACCAGCTACTACAAACGCAACGAACGCAAAGACCCGAAAACCTACGAATGCCACGCAGGCGCGATCATTGCGGGCGTGGCGCTGAAAGGCGATTTGTCGAAGGTGAATTGAGCGTCTGGGGGCTGGCCCCAAAAACGACAAAGGCGCCTCGCGGCGCCTTATTCACAAACAGACGGGCTTGTCATCGCGCTGTGTCTGTCCGGCTCGGTGATGGCTGGTTGCCCAGGATCCTCCGAGTCTCACAAGCCCCTTTCGGGAACGTGGCGAGTATTGCGCTGAAGGAGGCTTAAGGCAACCTTGAGTACGTCCCGTTGGTCGAATCAAACGCGTGTCACAAGCCGAGAGCGCAGCGGACCGCGGCTTTGATTGCAATAAACTCATCTGTTTCAAGTTGTGAAACCACATAACAACGACGGCCCTGACGGTCTCGCGTTTTTATTCGATCCAGTCGGGCGAGGCTAACGGTCGACAGCATGTCGCATTTTGCCCAGCACATAGGGTTCGCTCCCTGCAAATGACTCTGCAACTCAAGGTGATGCCCCAGCATGGATTGGGGCTCAGTTGTGCTAAGAGGAATAACCGTCACCAACTGTTTATTGGTGCGGTGTTTACGAATAACCACAACAGGCCTGATTTTGACCATTTCAGGTACTTCATGGCCCCTGAAGTCACAAATAAGTACGCTGCCTTCTTTTGGCTGATAAAGGAGGGGCATTGGTTGAACCCGAAGTAAAAGAAACGATTCTGAGCAACTTTGCCTTCAAGGGACCAGGCGAGTTTTATGACCGCACATGTCTCAATCTCCAGCCTCACCCAGTCACTCGCAGGTCTCGTCTCTTTCCTTTGCAGGACTATTCCTAGAGAATCCCTTGGCCTTGCGCCTGCCTCTTTCGATCGCTAGCCTGCGGTTCGTCATCCCTCATGGATGGCCGGACGTGCAAGTTCGAATAGCAAAAGGTAAATCAAGCGTCACCGCCTAATACCCAGGTTTTATGGCGGTTGTGCGTGGGAGATCGTCAGGTCTGCCGGGTTCCTTTTGCCCCGGTCTTGCACACCCGCGTACGGCTGCCACCCTCTTTGTGTGCAAGCAAACGGGTTCAGCTATTCATTAGCAAAAGGATCTGAACCATGACTCACACACCCGAATACGAACAAAACCTCGAACACACTGACGAACTGTTGCGGTGCGCGCTTGCGACGGCGTATGCGTCGGCCGATAACCTGCAAGGCCTGAACCGCGACGTGGCGTTGGCGGTGGTGCATTTGATCCATCAGGTCAAAGCGTCTGTGGATAAGTTATTGGCCGGGTAAAAAACGTTCACAGGCTGCGGTCTTTTGATCGTGGCCGTTGTGGAGGGTTTTGCGGCCGCTGCGCAGCCGATCGCAGCCTTCGTACCTCGTCAGCTCCTACAAGATTTGTGTGCGCCACACCACCCTGTAGGAGCGAGCTTGTCTCGCGATCTTTTGATCTTGGCCCTTGTGGACGGTTTTGCGGCCGTTGCGCTGCCGATCGCAGCCTTCGTACCTCGTCAGCTCCTACAAGATTTGCGTGCGCCACACCACCCTGTAGGCGCGAGCTTGCTCGCGATCTTTTGATCTTGGCCGCTGTGCTGCCGAGCGCAGCCGTCGGCATGAACCGTGATATGGCGCTAACCGAATCAGGAAGGCCCCATCCGTTCACTTGGAGATGTGTAGTTTTAGCCCCAGCGCCTTGGCTACTTTAAGAATGGTTCCAAATTCCGGGTTGCCCTCCCCGGACAGCGCTCGGTACAAGCTTTCTCTTGAAAGACCTGCATCACGCGCTACTTGGCTCATGCCACGCGCTCTCGCAATGGTGCCAAGGGCTTTGGCAATAAAGGCAGGGTCATCGCCAGCCTCCTCCATGCAAGCTTCCAGGTAATAACCTATATCCTCTTCAGTTTTGAGGAATTCGGCGCTGTCCCAGCGGGTGAATTTTTCGGTCAAAGGGTGTACTCCTTCCAGTCTTTGGCTATCAGTCGCGCTTGTTTGTTTAACCCAAGAAACTCACCCAAAGAATCAGCCCCTAACACTCCCTCTCGTCAGGAAGGCCTTTTTGTTATGTCAGCGATATCCGTTCACTTCTCGGGCTTCACCATCTTGCGTGTCACCAGTTCAGCAAACGCTTTGGCCATTGGCGAGGGGTTGCCTTTGCGTTGCACCAGCCACACGGCGGTGCTGGAGTCGGCGTCGAGCAGGGGCCGGTAGACCACGCCTTTGATGCGCATGTGCTGGAACGATGCTGGCAGTACGGACACGCCCAAACCCGCAGAGACCAAGCCAATGATGGTCATGGCTTCGCCCGCTTCTTGGGCGATGTGCGGGCTGAATCCGGCCTGGCGCGCCAGGCTCAGCAGTTGCGCATATAACCCGCTGCCATAACTGCGCGGGAAGAAGACGAACGGTTCGTCAGCCAATGCCCCGATGTAGAGGCCGCTTTCGCTGCCTTCGGCCAACGGATGTTCTGCCTGAATGACCGCCACCAAAGGCTCGCGGAACAGTTCGACGGCCACCAGCGAGTCCGCCAGCGGGAACGGGCGCATGACGCCGATTTCTATCGACTCTTCTACCAATGCCTCGGCTACGTCGCGGCTGCTCATTTCCAGGAGGTTTAAGTGCACCGCCGGGAAGGCCTGACGAAAGGCAAAAATGGCCTGCGGAATGCTTGAATTGAACGGCGCTGAAGAGGTGAAGCCAATTTTCATTTCACCCAGCTCGCCCAGTTGCGCACGGCGGGCGACGTCGGCGGCTTTATCCACCTGCGCCAGCACTTGGCGCGCTTCGTCAAGAAACAATCGCCCGGCTTCGCTAAGGGCGACCCGACGGTTGGTACGTTCAAACAGCCGCGCCCCCAACTCTTCTTCCAGCGCCTGTATTTGCTGGCTCAGCGGCGGTTGAGAGATGCCCAGCACCTGGGCGGCCCGGCCAAAGTGCAGTTCTTCGGCGACGGCGATGAAATAGCGTAAATGGCGCAGTTCCATGCAAGCTCCATTGAGTCGTTAAACCTATCAAACAGGTCGAATAATATATTGGAAAGAATCGTTAGCTGGCTATATTCTTTTGCCATTGCCGTTTGGCTATACGCGTTATGAGGTCCCCGTGAAAACTGCTGTCGCCCCGCTCGCTCACGAAGTCCCGCCCACGGCGCTGGATGATGTTGTCGCTCAACTCAATGACGTATTTATCGAGAAAGGCACGCCGATGTTTATGCGCACGGTGCTGGCGCTGTTCTCGGGGGGCTTTGCGACGTTTGCCTTGCTGTATTGCGTGCAGCCGATGATGCCGATGCTGTCCCATGAATACGAGATCAACGCCGCGCAAAGCAGTCTGATTTTGTCAGTGGCCACCGGGATGCTGGCTATCGGTCTGTTGGTGACCGGGCCTATTTCTGATGCCATCGGGCGTAAGCCGGTGATGGTCTCGGCGCTGTTCAGCGCGGCGGTGTTCACTGTGCTCAGTGCGTGGATGCCGAGCTGGGAAGGCGTGCTGATTACCCGCGCGCTGGTGGGCTTGTCGCTGAGCGGGCTGGCCGCCGTTGCCATGACCTACTTGAGCGAGGAGATCCACCCGCAGCACATTGGCCTGGCGATGGGGTTGTACATCGGCGGCAATGCGATTGGCGGGATGAGCGGGCGTTTGATCACCGGCGTGTTGATCGACTTTGTCAGCTGGCACACGGCGATGCTGGTGATTGGCGGCCTGGCGTTGGTGCTGGCCATGGTGTTTGTGAAGATCTTGCCGGAGTCGCGTAACTTCCGCCCGCAAACCATGAACCCGCGCAGCCTGTTGAACGGCTTCACCATGCACTTTCGTGACGCCGGTTTGCCATGGCTGTTTCTCGAAGCGTTTTTGCTGATGGGCAGCTTTGTGACGCTGTTCAACTACATCGGTTATCGCTTGCTGGCCGACCCGTACAACATGAACCAGGCCGTGGTGGGCTTACTCTCGGTGGTGTACCTGTCGGGCATTTACAGTTCGGCGCAGATTGGCGCACTGGCGGACAAGCTGGGCCGTCGCAAAGTGCTGTGGGCGGTGATTGTGCTGATGCTGGCGGGCATCGCGCTGACGCTGTTCGAACCCATCGCACTGATAATTATCGGCATGCTGCTGTTCACCTTTGGTTTCTTTGGTGCGCACTCGGTGGCCAGCAGCTGGATCGGCCGCCGTGCAACCAAAGCCAAAGGCCAGGCCTCGTCGCTGTACCTGTTTTGCTACTACGCCGGGTCGAGTGTGGCCGGGACCGCCGGGGGTTTTTTCTGGCACTACGCGGGCTGGAACGGCATCGGCGCGTTTATCGGCGCTTTGCTGGTGATTGCCCTGCTGGTGGCGTTGCGTCTGGCCAAGCTGCCCGCGCTGCCGGGTAATACCCACAACGCGTGAATGAGCAGGCTGTAATAGTGAGAGCGGATTTATAGATTGCTGATCTGTAGCTGCACCTGCAGCACCTGAGCGCTTTTTTCCAGGCTCAAGCTCTCGAACTCGGCGCCTTCTTGTTCGATACGGTTAAGCCACGCCAGCACCGCCATGGCATTGCCGCTCAGGCTGATGCGTAACCGTTGGGTGTCCACGTCAAACTGCTGCACCTGAAGCCCCGCACTCGCGGCGCTTTCGCTGAGGCGGCTGCTCAACGGTTGCGTGTAAACGCGGATCGCGCGCGTGGGCTGTGCTCGCTGCACCTCCGCCGCCTGAGCAACGCGCTGGGCATACAGCGTTTGCGCCGCCGCCAGCCGTTGTTGCGCGGGCTGCCACACACCGTAGAAGCCATACACAGCCAGCAAAAATACCGCGAGTACACCGCACAATTGGCGGTCACGGCGTGGCAGTTGCCGCCAGCGCTCACGCACACGGGCCTTCATAAAGCGTCCTCCAGGGTGAGTAAAGCTTGCACCCGGTTACCCTGTTGGCTGGCGTTGCCCAAGGTGATCGGCAGCGCGCTTTGCAGGCCGCGCTCGCGCAGGTGTTCAAGCTCGGCAAAGCTGTTGGCGGTGATGGTTAAGGTCCAGCCGACTGTGGCGCGCCATTCCATGCGTTGCACGTCCACGCTGCTGGCACCGATCACGTGCTGGGTTAGCTGAAGCAAGCGCGCCATGTGCCCGTTTTGCCGGGCCGCGCCTTGTTGTTGCAGGGCATTGAGTTGCGCAGACAAATCGACGATGCGGGTGTGCTCCGGGTACAGCGCTTTAAAGCGCTGTTCACTCTGGGCGTAGAGGCTCGCCGCTTCACTCTCAAGGAAGCTGCTGCGCAGGTGGCTCGCCCCCACAGCCATGGCAACAATCAGCAAGGCGGCCACACTGACACCCCGCCACGGCAGCCGCTGCGACGTGCGCCGGTATTCGCCTTGCAGCAGGTTGATGGCGCCAGGCGGTGCGCTAGCAGGATCAAACGTGTGTTCAACCGCCGTACCGAGGGGCCCGTCTTTCAGGGCCTCCAGCGCCTGAGGGGTTAACGCAAGGCGCAAGTCCAGCGCGCCGCCCGCCAGCCAGCGCCCGTCCCACCACGCGATGCCCGGTTGCTCGCGGGGCAAGAGGTCGGCATCCACGTACACGCTGACGATGTTCAACCCGAGCGCCTGTAACTGCGCCAAGAGGTGTTTGAAGCGCTGACGCTCAATCACCAGCAACGGATAACGCCGTTGCGCATCCAGGGGGCCGACGGCGATGTGCAGTTCATCAAGGTCATCCGCCAGTTGATCTTCCACCGCAAAGGCCAAGGCCTGAACGCTGGGGCGGCGCCTACCCGGCCAGGGCTCGGTCAGCAGCCAGCTGCACATTTCCATCGGCAGAATCAGCTGCACATCGTGCCCGCCCAGTCGCTCGGCGGCCTCGTTCAGTGAGGTTTCGTGGGCGGTTATTTCGCCGTGCCACAGGTAGACCCGCGTATCGCTGTGCGCGGTGAGATAAAGCCGGCTGTTCATCAAGAAGGTTCGCTGTGTACAGGGGCTAAAAAGCGCCGCTGGAGAAGGTGCCAGCGACCGGTTTTGAGGTTGCGGGCCATATCGCTTTCAAGGCGTAAACGGCTTTGCCCCACGCGCACGTGGGTGGTGATGCGAAACCAGCGGCTGGCGGTGCCCAGCCCTGCTGCCTGAACCCCCAGGCCGATCAGCGCCGGGGTGAAGGTGAAGTCCTCAACACTGGCGTACCCCTGCAACGGGCGCTCGCTCACCAAGCGACGGGCCATGTCCGGTGTCACGCCTTCGAGGGTGGCGAGCAACGTGACGGAGGCGGTGTTGATGTTGAGGGTCGCGTCTTTGCCCAGCAGGGCGATCCAGGGCTGCATGCGCGTGTACCAGCGGGCATCGACACCCGGCACGCTGCGCAATTGGCTGATGTCGCTCAGGTTCAGGCCGTGCAGTGCGCTGGCGTCGACGGGCGGCAGGTCGAGCCGGGTTTGCAGGCGCAACCAACGTTGTTTCAGCACCTCGTCGACAGCACCTTGAGTGAGCAAGGTGCTGACGTTGAAACGGGCGGCCAGGTCTTCGATGTCGACCTCAATCTGGCCGTTGTCGATCAGCCATTCGGGCCGGCCTTTGGCCCAGGCCTGGCCTGCTGCAACGGGCAACTTGGGGTCTGCCAGCAGCGTGTATAAACGCTCTCGCCCCCAGGCTTCCCCAGCAAACGCCGACTGGCGCAATTGCAGTTGATGGAGTTGCTGAGCGCTGCTGTGCAGGGCCAGGCGGTGGCTGCGCAACATACCGGCAGTCACCAGCAGCGCAAGGCTCATCACCAGCAGCACGGTGAGCAGTGCAATGCCTTGCTGACCCTTGCGCATCATTGGCCCTCCGGCAGTAGCATCACGCGACGAAGCTGCTCAAATCGCCCCGCCGAAAACTGCAATTCAAGGGCTTGAGGCGTTCCCTTGGGGGCCGCTTTGCCGGTAGGCCAATCGGTGCGCCAACCCAGCGCGGGGTCGTACAGCCGCCAACGCAGATCGCGCACGTCGGTGAGCAGTTTTTGCTTTTGCAGTTCGCCGCCTTCCAGCCCCTGGCTGTAGCGCCAAAGCTCGCCGTTTTCAAATTTGTAGCTGACGTCTTGCAGTTCGCTGCGCGGCTGGCCCAGCGGGTTGCGCCAGTTGGCGCGGCGCAGATTGAGCTGGCTGGGATACAGCGCCAGCCCCGGCGCCTTGGCCGAGGTGTGCAGGTGCAATACATCGCGTTCAATCAACGCCACCGCGCGCTGCAAGCCGCGCAGGGTTTGCTCGTGGGCACTGCTGCTGCGTTCGGCGCGCAGCACGCCGTCAAACAGTCGCCAGCAGGCCACGCCCAGCAAGGCAAAAATGGCGATGGCGATCACCAGTTCGAGCAAGGTGAAGCCCGCTTGCGGTTTAGTCATGGTTGCGCGCCAGCCAGTGCGTCACGCTGAGCAATACCTGATCACTGCCCGCCGGGCTGACACTCAACTCCACGCGTAACAAGCCTGTGTCGGGTTCGCTGGCGATGTGTTGAAACAGGCGCCACTCGCGTTGGGCAAAACGCTGGTTGAGGGTTTTTGAACCCATGGCCAGGGTCGCGCTTTGCAGGTGCAGCTCGCTCAGATGATTGTCGGCCAACCAGCCCGCCAACAGCCGGGTTTGGACCCGGGCGCTTTGCCCCAAGACGTATTGGCTGGCCGACATGACCGCCGCCGCCAGGGTCGCGAAAATGGCCAGGGCGATCATCACTTCCAGCAAGGTAAAGCCTTTTTCAGTGCGCATCCGTGACCTCGGACGCTTCGAGCAACGGGTTGCCAAGGCCATCGCTGTAGAGGCTCTGCCAGCGCAGCGGCGGGCTCTCAAAGTGCAGGGCAAAGGGGGTGTTTTCATCACTGCTGAGCCACAGCAGTTGCGGGGTGTGTTCACCGGCGCCAAGGCGGTGCACACGCCCCTCCAGCACCAGGGTCAATTGCACACCGGGGGGTAACGTCACCGGTGCTTCGACGGCCTGCCAGATCGTCCCTTGCAGGCGCATCTGTTGGTAGGCTTCGGGCTCCAGTCGCAGGCCGTATTCCTGGCCTTCCAGCACGGCCTTTTCGCGCAGGCCCTGCATCAGGGCGAGCATGACCTGCGCTTCTTGCCGCGCATCGCGGGCGCGTTTGTCACCTTGGCTGATGTGCACCATTGAGACCAGCACGCCAATCATGACGATCACCACCATCAGTTCGATCAGGGTGAAGCCCAGCGATGAATCGCGCATGCCTCAGTTGCTCCAGTTGCCAATGTCCGTGGCAAAGCCTTCGCCACCCTGCACGCCGTCTGCGCCAAAGGAAAACAGGTCATACCCGGCCGAATGGGTGCCGGGGTTGAGGTATTGGTACGGCGTGCCCCAAGGGTCGACCGGCAGGCTTTTGAGGTAACCCTGGGGGTTCCAGTTTCTCGCCAGCGGCGTGCCGGACGGGCGTGTCACCAGCGCCTCAAGGCCTTGCTGGGTCGAGGGGTAGTTGAAGGTGTCGAGGCGGTACATTTCCAGGGCGGTGCTGATGGCCTGGATGTCGGTGTGCGCCGCGGTGACTTTGGCCTGGTCAGGGCGGCTCATGAACTGCGGCACGACAATGGCGCCGAGCACGCCGATGATGACCACCACCACCATGATTTCAATCAGGGTAAAGCCACGTTGAGTTGATGTACGAAGGGTATTCATCGGTCAATTCACCAGTTGATTGAGGCTAAGGATCGGCAACAAGATGGCCATGACGATCAGCAAAACCACGCCGCCCATCAGCACCAACATGATCGGTTCAAACAAACTCACCACCAGCGCGATGCGCGCTGCGAGGGTTTTTTCCTGCTGTTCGGCGGCCCGCGCCAGCATGCTGTCCAGCTCGCCGGCACGTTCGCCGCTGGCAATCAGGTGCAGCATCATCGGAGGGATGTCGCCGCTGCGTTCCAGACCGCTGGCCAGCGTTGCGCCTTCGCGTACGGTGCGGGCGACATCGAGCATGCGGTGGCGAATGGCGAGGTTGGCGATCACCGTGGCCGAGATTTCCAGGGCATCCACCAACGGCACGGCGCTTTTGCCCAGAATCGACAAGGTGCTGGCAAAACGCGCCGCCTCCATGGCGCGCAGCACCCCGCCGACCATGGGCACATTGAGCAGCAGCGCATGCCAGCGCAGCTTCAAGGCTGGTTGCAGCAACGCCCAACGCGCCGCACCCAGGGCGGCGAGCACCAGCAGCAACAACAGCCAGCCGTAGTCACGCAACCCTGTACTCAGGGCGATCATCGCCCGGGTCAGCACGGGCAGCGGCTGGCCACTGTTGACGAAAATCTTGACCACATCCGGCACTACATAGCCCAGCAGAAAGCCGACGATGGCGAACGAGGCAATCAATAAAATCAGCGGGTACACCAGCGCCAGCTGGATCTTCTGGCGCGAGGCATGGCGGGCTTCGGTGTAGTCGGCGAGCTGCTCGAGCACATGGCCCAAATGGCCGCTGCGCTCGCCCGCCGCCACGGTGGCGCGAAATAATTCCGGGAAGGCCCGAGGGAACGCTGACAGCGCCGTCGCCAAGGCATGGCCTTCGGTGACGCGGTTACGCACCGCGAGCAATACGCTGCTGACATGGCGCTTGGCACTCTGCGCCGCCACCGCGCCCAGGGCTTCTTCGAGGGGTAAACCGGCATGGATCAAGGTCGACAGTTGCCGCGTGACAAGGGCCAGATCCGTAACGCCCAGCCGCCCCCGCGAACGCGTTGCACGGTGTGTTCTGGCTTCGCTCAACTGGCTCGGGCGCAAACCGCGCTCGCGCAATAACTGCCGCGCATGCCGGGCATTGTCGGCCTCTTGCTGGCCTCGGCAGTTGCGCCCGTTGGCGTCCTGCGCCCGGTAGTCAAAGGTCGGCATGCTCAGTCCTCCAAGGTCACGCGCAGCAGTTCGTCAAAGCTGGTCAGGCCCTGGATCACCAAGCGCTGGCCGTCCTGAAACAAGCTGGGAGCGTGCTCGCGCGCCACGCGTATGAGATCCGGCTCGCTGGCCCCCTGATGAATCAGCTCGGCCAGTGCCGGGGTGATGCCGACCAGTTCGTAAATCCCGGTGCGCCCGCGATAACCTTGCTGGCACTGGCGGCAGCCCTGCGGCTGGTACAAGGTGATGCCAGCCTGTGGATCGAGCCCCAGGCGCTGGCATTGCAGCGGGTCGGCGCGATACGGGGTTTTGCAGTCGGCACACAGGGTGCGCAACAAGCGCTGGGCCAGTACGCCAACCAGCGAAGACGCCAGCAAGTAGGCATCGACGCCCATGTCGACCAGGCGGGTGACCGCGCCCACTGCGCTGTTGGTGTGCAGGGTCGACAGCACCAGGTGCCCGGTGAGCGAGGCTTGTACGGCGATGTCTGCGGTTTCGTGGTCACGGATTTCACCGACCATGACCACGTCCGGGTCCTGGCGCAAAATCGCCCGCAGCCCACGGGCGAAAGTCATGTTGGCCTTGCTGTTGACCGGCGTCTGACCGATGCCCGGCAGGTGGTATTCCACCGGGTCTTCGACGGTCAGGATGTTGCGGGTCGGCGCGTTGAGGTGGCTGAGCGCGGCATACAGGCTGGTGGTTTTGCCCGAGCCGGTGGGCCCGGTGACCAGAAAAATCCCGTGGGGCCGGGCCAGGATGTGTTCAAAGCGGCTCAGGGTGGCTGCGGGCATGCCCAGGCATTGCAGGTCGAGGCGCCCGGCCTGTTTGTCGAGCAGGCGCATCACCACGCGCTCGCCATGGGCCGAAGGCAAGGTTGAGACGCGCACATCGACTTCATGCCCGGCCAATCGCAGGCTGATGCGGCCGTCTTGCGGCACGCGTTTTTCAGCGATGTCCAGGCGCGCCATGACTTTGATTCGCGACACCAGCAAGTTCGCCAGCTCACGTTTGGGCCGCAGCACTTCGCGCAGTTGGCCATCGATGCGCATGCGCACCGACAGGTAATGCTCGAAGGTTTCCAGGTGCACATCCGAGGCTTTTTCACGCATAGCCTCACGCAGCAGCGCGTTGATCAAACGAATGATCGGTGCATCGCCCTCCTGCTCCAGCAGGTCGGCGGTTTGCGGCACTTGCTCGGCCACGCTCATCAGGTCGAGCTCGCTGTCGAGCCCTTGCGCCACTTGCTCGGCCGCGCTTTGCCCGGCGCTGTAGCTGTGGGTAAGACGCTCGTTGAAGTGTGCATCCGATACCCGTTGCACGTGCACCTCTACGCCCGCCCGGCGCTGCACTTCGGCCAGCACGGTCAGCGGCGTGTCGCTGCGTATCAGCAGGCTTGCAGGCTGGGTCGAGGTGTCCAGCAGCACCCCGAAACGCCGGGCAAAGCTATAAGGCAAGCGCACCGGCGGCTGGTTCATGGGCGGGCAGCCTCGGGACGGCGCAGATCGACGGCGTTCGGGTCTTGCAGGTTGCCGTCAAACATCTGGTGCGGGTCGCTGGGCAGCAGCAACGAGTTAGTGTCTTTGGACGATGGCTGGCTGAGGTTTCGCAACGCGTTGTAGCGGTCTTCTCTGATCTCGCGAATATCATGTTTGCTGCGCACGATGGTCGGGCGCAAAAACACCATCAGGTTGGTTTTGGTGTGGGTATCTTTGCTCCAGCGAAACAACGCCCCCAAATAAGGAATGTCGCGCAGCAACGGCACGCCGCTGACCTGGGTGCGCACGCTGTCTTTGATCAAGCCGCCGATGACGATGATTTCGCCATCTTCGGCGAGGATGGTGCTTTTCAGGAAGCGCTTGTTGGTGATCAGGTCGGATGAATCCACCCCTTGCAGTGAAGGGGCCAATTCGGAGTTTTCTTGTGCAACCTCTAAACGCAACGAGCTGCCGTCGTTGATGTGCGGCTTGATTTTGAGGCTGATGCCGATGTCTTGGCGGGTCACCGTGGTGAACGGGTTTTGCGAGCTATCGCCCGTGCCCGTGTAGGAGCCGGTCTTGAAGGGCACGTTTTGCCCCACCAGAATCTCGGCTTCCTGATTGTCCAGCGTCAGCAAGCTGGGTGTGGACAGCACGTTGTTGTTGGTGTCACTGGCCAACGCCGAGATCAACGCATTGAAGCGGTCACCGCCCAATTGCAGCACGGCCCCTTCGGGCAGCGCAGGAGCGGGCCCCGAGAGCGCGCCGACCTGAATATTGGTGCCCGGAAAGGTGATACCGCCCTGGACGCTGCCACTGTTCACCCCCCATTGCACGCCCAGGGTGTTCACAATGTCGCCGGAGATTTCGACAATGGCGGCATGGATCAACACTTGCGAGCGCGGCTGATCGAGTTGGCGCACGATGCTTTCCAGGCTTCGCACTTTCGCCGGATCAGCCATGATCACCAACGCATTTTGGCTTTCATCGGCGGCCACCATGACCTCGCTGGCGGAGGTCTTTTGTGCAACGCCAGCCAGCGCGGTGTCTTGTTGCATGCCCTGGGCAACGGTATCGAGCACCTCGGCCAATTGTTTGGCATCACTGTGACGAAGACGAATGACCCGCGAGTTTTCGGACTGCCGGGTCGGCTGTGTGTCCAGCGAATGCGCCAGTTTGCTCAAGCGCTCACGCACCGCCTTGTTGCCCAGAATCACCAGCCGGTTGGCCGACGCATCGGCAATGACCTGGCTGCCCGGCCCTTCCGCTTTTTTGCCCAGCGACTGCTGCATGACCTTGGCCACATCACTGGCCTGCGCATGGCGCAACTCGACCACCGAATAGTCATGGCGCGTGCCGCCATCCAGTTGGCGCACCAGCTCGGCAATACGCCGGGCATTGGAGGCGGTGTCGGTAATGATCAACGCATTGGCCGACGCCGAAGGCCCGACATACCCGTTGGTCGATACCAAGGGCCGCAGCAGGCCCGCCACGTCAGCCGCGACGCTGGCATTAAGCTCGATGACCTGGGTGACAAAGGCCTGCTCGGAGCCATCCGGGTTGCCCGCGCGGGCTTTGGCCTCGGCAGCGGGAATGATCAATAAACGATCACCTTGGTCGACCACGGCAAAACCGTGGGCATCCAGTACCGCGTAAAACAGCTCGCGCACCCCGGCACGGTCCAGCGGCGCCTCAGATATGACGGTGATACGGCCCTGCACCCGAGGGTCGAGCACAATGGTGGCGCCCAGCACCGATGACATTTCCTGCACGATATCGCGCAGTTCGGCGTCTTTCATTGCCAACTGCCAATACGGCTCATCGGCCAGCACATCGCTTTGCACTAGCGCGGTGCTGAGCACAAGGCTACACAGTAAAAGACGGCCGATGCCGAACACGTTGGGCCTGGTCATGATGCTTCTCTAAGGTTGTTCGGCAAGGGGCCGCAGATAAAGGGAGGTGGCCTGGGCCGGTGTGGCGGGCGTTTGGCCGGCAGGTAACACATGACGACCGGGCGGCTTGAGCAGCAGGCGCTCTTCGCGGTTGTTGCGCCACAGCACCACGTGCGACACCTCGACCCGCCGCAACACGCTGCCCCCTGGTAGCCGTTCACCGACGCGGTAAAAGCGCGCTTGATGGCTGCCCGCCAGC
>NZ_WIVR01000033.1:0-54326 GCF_009600525.1 Pseudomonas sp. FSL R10-1350 | reverse complement strand
GACGCAGCGGGCGAGTGAGATTGGGGAGTTGTTGCCGCATCGATGGCAACCGGCTTAGTTGCGCAAGACGGGATGCCTGACCGCTTACCTTGCAGCTCACAGCTCACAGCTCACAGCTCACAGCTTGCAGCTCACAGCTCACAGCTCACAGCTTGCAGCTTGCAATGCGCCAATTCCCCCGAGCAATGTTAAGGTTCGCCTTTGGATTTTGCTTTCTCCTAAGGATGCCGTCATGCCGGTTACTACGTCTCTCAATGCAGGTTTTATGGTGGTCCACGGTAACCGCCTTGATGAGTTACGCAGCCTGGTCGTGAGCTGGATGCGCCTTTACCCCTTGGCGCCTCTGGAGAACGAAATTGCTCTGGTGCAGAGCAACGGTATCGCCCAATGGCTAAAGCTGGCTCTGGCTGAAGATGCTCAAGATGATGATCTGGGCGGCTGCGGTATTGCGGCGGCAGTAGACGTGCAACTGCCCGGCAGTTTCATGTGGCAGTTGTATCGGATGGTACTAGGCAGCGAGGAAATCCCCGCCAAATCGCTGCTCGATAAAGCGCCCCTGACGTGGCGTCTTATGCGTTTGCTCCCGGCCCTTATCGATCAGCCGCACTTCGAGCCCTTACAGCGCTTTCTGACTCACGACACCGATCTGCGTAAACGCTATCAACTGTCAGAACGCTTGGCCGATCTGTTCGACCAATATCAGGTTTATCGCGCAGACTGGCTGGAAGACTGGGCCGCCGGTCGCCATCAATTACGCAATGCCCGAGGTGAAAGCCCAGCCTTAAGCCCTGCCAACTGCTGGCAAGCCGAACTATGGCGAGCCTTGCTGCTCGACGTTGGCGAGGAAGGCATGTCGCAAAGCCGTGCCGGGGTTCACCAACGTTTTATCGAGAAGATAAACAGCCTCGAACAAGCACCGCCCGGCCTGCCTTCACGGGTGATCGTTTTCGGCATTTCGTCACTGCCCGCTCAAGCGCTGGAAGCCTTGGCAGGGCTCGCACGTTTTAGCCAAGTCCTGTTGTGTGTGCACAATCCTTGTCGCCACCATTGGTCTGACATCGTTGCGGACAAAGATCTGCTACGCCATCAGTACAAACGCCAAGCACGCAAAGCCGGGATGCCCACAGCGCTGGATCTCGACATCCTTCACCAACACGCGCATCCACTGCTTGCTGCGTGGGGTAAACAAGGTCGCGACTACATTAACTTGCTCGATAGCTACGACGATCCCAACAGCTATCGCAGTGCGTTTCGTGATGGTCGCATCGACCTGTTTAGTGAAGTTGAGCCACGCAACCTGCTCAATCAACTGCAAGACGACATTCTTGAGTTGCGCCCCCTTAACGAAACCCGCGAGTTATGGCCCTCAGTCGATTTAGAAACAGATCACTCCATCCGCTTCCACATTGCCCATAGTGCGCAACGAGAAGTCGAGATCCTTCACGACCAGTTACTAAAGCGATTTAGCGACAACCCGGACCTGCAACCGCGCGATGTGATCGTGATGGTGCCGGACATCGACAGCTACGCTCCGCATATCCGCGCCGTGTTTGGTCAGATCGAGCGCGACGACCGTCGCTTCATCCCCTACACCCTGGCCGACCAAGGTCAGCGCGGCCGTGACCCGCTGCTGATTGCCATTGAGCACCTGCTCAAATTGCCTGACAGCCGTTTCCCGGTCAGCGAAATTCTTGACCTGCTGGACGTTCCGGCCTTGCGGGCCCGCTTCAACGTGCAAGAGCGTGATTTACCGACGCTGCACCGTTGGATCGAAGGCGCAGGCATTCGCTGGG
The DNA here is from genome assembly GCF_009600525.1 of Pseudomonas sp. FSL R10-1350. NCBI lineage: Bacteria > Pseudomonadati > Pseudomonadota > Gammaproteobacteria > Pseudomonadales > Pseudomonadaceae > Pseudomonas > Pseudomonas sp. FSL R10-1350. Next base: position 52,533 of record NZ_WIVR01000033.1, on the reverse strand, counting down.
GGCTCAATGCACAGCAGCGTGCAGGTCTCGGCTTGCCGACTGACCTGGAGCAAAACAGTTGGCGGTTCGGCTTGCGCCGCATGCTGCTGGGTTATGCCGTCGGCAGTGGTGAAGCCTGCGATGGTATTGAGCCTTACGATGAAATCGGCGGCCTGGATGCGGTATTGATCGGCCCGTTGGTGGCCCTGCTTGATGCTCTGGAAATCGCCCACCAAGAACTGTCGCAACCGGCATTACCGCAGCAATGGGGCGAGCGCCTGCAAGCGTTGATGCAGTTGTTCTTCCTGGCCGAAACCGAGCACGACGACTACTTGCTGGCCCAGCTCGAGGAGCTGCGTGAGACCTGGCTCGAAACCTGTGAACTGGTTGGCCTGCAAGACGAGTTACCGTTAACCGTGGTACGTGAAGCCTGGTTGGCGGGCCTTGACCAAGGCAAGTTGTCTCAGCGCTTTCTCGCCGGGGCCGTCAACTTTTGCACCCTTATGCCGATGCGTGCGATCCCCTTCAAACTCGTCTGCCTGCTTGGGATGAATGATGGTGACTACCCACGTGCGCAGCCGCCGCTGGACTTCGACTTGATGGGCAGTGACTATCGCCCAGGCGATCGTTCCCGCCGTGAGGATGACCGCTACCTACTGCTTGAGGCGCTGTTGTCTGCCCGCGAGCAGCTTTATATCAGTTGGGTAGGGCGCAGTATTCGCGACAACAGCGAGCGTCCGGCCTGCGTTTTGATTGGCCAATTGCGCGATCACCTTGCCAGTGGCTGGCACCTTCAAGCGGGCCATGACCTGCTTGAAGCCATGACTCAAGAGCACCCGCTGCAGCCCTTCAGCACGCGTTACTTTCACGAAGGTGATCCTCGCCTGTTCAGCTATGCCCGTGAATGGCAACAACTGCACGAACCGCAGGCTGCGCCAGCGCTGCCCGGAACACTCGCGGCCCACGCGCAGGATGAGCCTTTAAACCTTACTCAGTTGCAGGACTTCTTGCGAAACCCTGTGCGCCACTTCTTTAGTCAGCGTCTGAAAGTCTTCTTTGAAGCGGCTGAAGTACCGCTGGAAGATGAAGAACCTTTCGTGCTCGACGCGCTGCAGCGTTACACCCTCAGCGACAGCCTGCTTGAAGCGGCCCTCGCTCAGCCAGATCAGCCGGAACAGGCTTTAGAGCACCGCGCCCGACGCCTGCAAGGCAGCGGTTTGTTACCGATGGCAGGCTTTGGTGAGTGCCTGCAACACGAACTGATTGAGCCACTCCCCGATGTTTTGCAGCGCTACCAACAGCTTCTGGCTTTGTGGCCAACTCCGCTCAATAGCGCGCTGCCGGTGAGTTTTGAAGGTCACGGGCTGATACTGGAAGGGTGGCTGAGCAATCTGCATCAACGCAGTGACAACGGCCTACTGTCCATCACCACGATTCCTAACAGCATTGGGGCGATTAAAACGCGCAAATGGCATCGTCTGACGCGCTCATGGGGCAAACACCTGGTGGCTTGCGCCAGTGGCCTGGACATGTCCACTGCCCTGGTTGCCAGTGATGACACCTTGCTGCTCGCCCCGCTAAGCCCCGACCAGGCCCGCGATATTCTGGGTAATTTACTCATGGCCTGGAAGGTCGGCATGGGCCGTCCGCTGCCCGTTGCAGTAAAAACGGCGTTCGCCTGGCTGGCCCAAAGCGATCCGGCCAAGGCCGATGCCGCCGCGCAAAAAGCCTACGAAGGTGACGGTCAAACCAGCGACGGCGAGCGCCGTGAAAGTGCAGCACTGGCGCGCCAGTTCCCCGATTACGCCGCATTGATGGCCGACGGTGAATTTGAAGACTGGTGCGATGCACTCTATCGCCCACTCTTTGATGCGCCTTGGCGCTCATTAAACAGCGAGGAGTCCCGCTAATGAGCGAGCAAAAAGTACCTTTAGCGTTGGCTTTTCCCCTACGTGGCAGCCAACTGATCGAAGCCAGCGCCGGGACCGGCAAAACCTTCACCATCTCGGCCCTCTACCTGCGCCTGATCTTGGGCCATGGCGGCGCCGAGACCGGGTTTGGTCGTGAGTTATTGCCCCCGCAAATTTTGGTAGTGACCTTCACCGACGCCGCCACCAAAGAGCTACGTGATCGCATCCGCACTCGGCTCGCTGAAGCGGCGCGGTTCTTCCGTGACGAAATCAAGGCCCCGGATGCGCTGGTTGAACAACTGCGCGACGAGTTCCCGCCTGAGCAGTGGGCCGCCTGCGCTGGCCGCCTCGACATCGCTGCGCAATGGATGGATGAAGCTGCCGTTTCAACGATCCACAGTTGGTGCCAACGCATGCTGCGCGAGCACGCCTTCGACAGTGGCAGCCTGTTCACCCAAACCCTCGAAACCGACCATAGCGATTTGCTCGGCGAAGTGCTGCGCGATTACTGGCGACTGTTCTGCTACCCCATGCACGGTGACGCGCTGAACTGGGTACGGGCTAACTGGGGCGGCCCTGGCGCTTTAATGCCACGTGTTCGCGCCTTGTTTGGCAGCTCTCGTCCTACTGCAAATGCAGAACAAACCCCGGCTGAGATCATTGAAGCCTGCTTGCAAGAGCGTCGTCAGGCGCTGTCACAGCTCAAAACCCCGTGGTTGCAATGGGCTCAAGAGCTACGCGATATCTGCCTGCAAGGCGTGGCCGCCAAAGCCGTTGACGGTCGGAAAATGCAAGCGCGTTACTTCGAACCCTGGTTTGAAAAGCTCAGCGCGTGGGCGTCTGACGAGTCCCAAGAGCAACTTGATCTGGGCACCGGCTTTACCCGCCTGACACCAGACGGCATGGCCGAAGCCTGGAAGGGCGAACCCCCTCATCACCCTGGGCTGGACGCCATGGCCGGGCTGAAAACAGCGCTGGATGCATTGCCCAGCCCTGATGCTGCCGTGCTGGAGCACGCAGCCCGCTGGGTGAGCGCACGCTTTGAAGCAGAAAAGCGCCGCCGTGCCGAGATGGGCTTTGATGACATGCTGCTCAGGCTCGATGCCGCACTGCAGGCTGAGGCCGGTGAGCGATTGGCGACCTTGATCCGCGAGCAATTCCCTGTCGCGTTGATCGATGAGTTCCAGGACACCGACCCGGTGCAGTACCGCATCTTCGAAACGATCTACCGCATCGAAGACAACACCCCGGAAACGGGCTTGTTCCTGATCGGCGACCCCAAACAGGCGATTTATGCCTTCCGTGGCGCGGACATCTACACCTACTTGCGCGCCCGTCAGGCCACCAGTGGCCGGCTGCATACGCTGGACACCAACTTTCGCTCCAGTCATGCCATGGTCGAAGCGGTCAACCTGGTCTTTGAGCGGGCCGAGCAGCGAGACACCGGGCGCGGCGCTTTTTTGTTCCGTGACGGCGCTGAAAACCCGGTACCTTTTGCTCCGGTTAAATCCTCGGGGCGCAAAGACACGTTGCAACTGGATGGCCAGCCCATCACGCCTTTAACATTTTGGCAATTGCCATCCGAGCAGCCCGTCTCGGGCATCGTGTATCGCCAGCAACTAGCGGCGGTGTGTGCCAGCCAAATCGTCGAGTTGCTCAATGGCGGGCAACAAGGTCGCTGTGGCTTCGCCAGAGAAGGCCAGACCTTAAAAGGTCTATTGCCCGCTGACATTGCCATTTTGGTCCGCGACGGTAAGGAAGCTCAGGCCGTACGGCGAGAATTATCAGCACGGGGTGTACGCAGCGTTTACCTGTCGGATAAGGATTCGGTCTACGCCGCGCAGGAAGCCTACGATGTCTTGGCCTGGCTCAAAGCCTGCGCCGAGCCGGACGTTGAGCGCCCGCTACGCGCCGCTCTGGCCTGCATCACCCTGGACTTACCGCTGATCGAACTCGAACGCCTGAACCAGGACGAGCTGGCCTGGGAGCGGCGCGTCATGCAGTTCCGGGGCTACCGCGAAACCTGGCGTAAACAAGGTGTACTCGCCATGTTGCGCCGCCTGTTGCATGACTTTGAATTACCTCAGGCCTTGATCGCCCGCCCGGACGGTGAGCGCGTGCTGACCAACCTGTTGCACCTGTCGGAACTGTTGCAGCAAGCCGCTGCGGAACTGGATGGCGAGCAAGCCTTGATCCGGCATTTGGCCGAACACCTGGCCTTGTCCGGGCAAGCGGGCGAAGAACAAATCCTGCGCCTTGAAAGCGATGAACAGTTGGTCAAAGTGGTGACCATCCACAAATCCAAAGGCCTGCAATACCCCTTGGTATTTTTGCCGTTTATCTGCTCGACCAAACCTGTGGATGGCAGCCGTTTACCGCTGCATTACCACGATGCGCAGGGCAACGCTCACGTCAGCCTGAAGCCGACGCCCGAGCTGATCACTCAAGCGGATGACGAGCGTCTGGCCGAAGACCTACGCTTGCTTTACGTGGCGCTGACGCGTGCCGAGTATGCTTGCTGGCTGGGCGTTGCCGATCTTAAACGCGGCAACAACAATCGTTCGGTCCTGCACCTTTCAGCTTTGGGCTACCTGCTGGGCGGTGGTGCGCTGTTGGCCGAGTCCACGGCGTTGGAACGCTGGCTGGCTGATTTGCAGCAAGATTGCACGGCGATCCAGTACGGCCCCGTTCCAGCCGTCAATGATGACCGTTTTTACCCACCGCTCAATCAGGCCACCTTGCTCAAACCGTTGGTGCCGACGCGCCGTGCGGCAGAAAACTGGTGGATTGCGTCCTACAGCGCATTGCGCATTGGTGACAGCCTCAGCCCTGCCGAAGCCCCGGACAGCGCCCTGGCGCAAAAACTCTCGGACGATGAACGACTGGACCCGGACGCACCGCGTGATGTGTTACTCAGCGGTGGCGATATCCACCGATTCCCGCGTGGGCCAAATCCCGGGACCTTCCTTCACGGCTTGCTGGAATGGGCGGGCAGTGAAGGCTTCAACGCCGATGCCGACACCGTCAAAGACGCCGTAGCCCGGCGCTGTAACCGACGCGGCTGGCAAGGCTGGATCGACACCCTGAGCGACTGGTTGCAGCATCTGCAGCATGAGCGGTTGCGTCTGAATAACGGCCAACCTGCTGTGGTACTGAGTGGACTGAACCAGTATCAAATCGAAATGGAATTCTGGTTCGCCAGCCACAAAGTCGATGTCTTGCAACTGGACCAGCTCGTGCGCGAACACACCCACGGCGGCGCGGCGCGAGCGCCTGCTGAGCCGAGCCTGCTCAATGGCATGTTCAAAGGCTTTATCGACCTGACATTCGAACACGAAGGCCGGTACTACGTGGCGGACTACAAATCCAATTGGCTGGGTGACGACGATTCGGCCTACACCGAACAGGCGATGAACACCTCGATTCTGGACAACCGCTACGACCTGCAATACGTCTTGTACCTGCTGGCCCTGCACCGTCAACTCAAGGCCCGCCTGGCGGATTACGACTACGACCAGCACATGGGCGGCGCGCTGTACCTGTTCTTGCGTGGCACGCGCTCGCAAAGCCAAGGGGTGTTTTTTGCCCGACCACCCAAACAATTGATCGAAAGCCTGGACTTGCTGTTCCAGGGCAAACCGCAGCTCAAACCCGCTGAACCGGCGTGGGAACAGGGAGTGTTGTTATGAGTCGTTCGTTTGCCGAACTGTTGCCCACGCCACTAACGGCCGAAAGCCTGGCCCAACTCCAGCCCTTGAAACACGCCGCCGATTTGCTGCTGTTGCTTGAGCGTTGGGTTGAGCGCGGCTGGCTGCGCGCACTGGACAAAGCCTTTGTTGCGTTTTTGCATGAACGCGACCCTCAGGGCGACCCATTGGTGCTGTTGGCCGCGGCCCTGACCAGTCACCAGTTGGGCCACGGCCACGTCTGCCTCGACCTGTTTGAAACCCTTAAACAACCGGACTTCGCGCTGTCATTGCCGCCCGAAGGCGACCCGCAAACCGGTGCCATGTTGTTGCCCTCGCAACTGCTTGAGGCGCTGGATGGCGATACTTGGTGCAAAGCCCTACAGAACAGCGCGTTGGTTGAGCAGGCGGGCGAGCCATCGGCCGACTCGTCGAGCCGCCCTTTGGTGCTCTGCGAACGTCGTCTGTACCTACGCCGCTATTGGGCCTATGAGCGACGAATCGACAGCGCATTGCGCCAGCGTCTTTCATCTTCCGAACCCACGCCGGCCGATTTGCCTGCGCGGCTGAATGGGCTTTTCGGTGCTGCGCAGGGCAATGCGCCGATTGACTGGCAAAAACTGGCCTGCGCGTTGGCCACACGCGGTGCCTTCAGCATCGTCACAGGCGGCCCGGGTACCGGCAAAACCACCACCGTGGTGCGTTTACTGGCGCTTCTCCAGGCCCCGGCGGTTGAAGCGGGCGCTCCCTTGCGAATTCGCCTGGCAGCGCCCACGGGCAAAGCGGCTGCGCGCTTGACCGAGTCCATCAGCCTGCAAGTTAAATCGTTGGAAGTGGACGACAAGGTTCGGCAAAAAATCCCCAGTGATGTCACCACCGTTCACCGCTTGCTGGGCAGCCGCCCCGGTACGCGGCATTTTCGGCATCACGCTGGCAATCGCCTGCCGCTGGACGTATTGGTCGTCGATGAAGCCTCGATGATAGACCTTGAAATGATGGCCAACCTGCTGGACGCATTACCCGAACATGCCCGACTGGTGCTTCTGGGTGACAAGGACCAGTTGGCCTCGGTCGAGGCGGGTGCGGTATTGGGCGATTTGTGCCGCGATGCCGAAGCGGGCTGGTACACCCCGCACACCCGTGAGTGGCTGGAGCGCGTCAGCGGTGAAAACCTTGCCGCCAGCGGCTTGCAACAAGACCTCGACGGCACTCACCCGCTGGCTCAGCAGGTGGTCATGCTGCGCCATTCGCGGCGCTTCGGTGAAGGCAGCGGCATCGGCCAACTGTCGCGCCGGGTCAACCAGCAACTGCCGCAAGAAGCTCGGGCGCTGTTGACGGCGGGTACTTACCCCGACCTCTTTGCCTTGGCGCTCAAGGGCGAGCAAGACCGGGCCTTCGAGCGTCTGGCGCTGGAAGGCCTAGGGGCAGAGGCCAAAGGCTATCGGCATTATCTTGAGGTTCTGCGCGATCAGCGTCCGCTCGCGGCGGCTGGCCTTGAAGACCCCTGCTGGGCCGCGTGGGCCGGCAAAGTGCTGGAAGCCTTCGAAGCGTTTCAGGTGCTGTGCGCCGTGCGTAAAGGGCCGTGGGGTGTTGAAGGCCTGAACGAGCGAATTACCCGAGCCTTGTTCGCTCGCAAGCTGATTGACAGCGACCAGCATTGGTACGAGGGGCGGCCGGTGCTGATGACCCGTAACGACTACGGCCTGGGGCTGATGAACGGCGACATTGGTATTGCCCTCAAACTGCCCGAGCAGGACGGCCAGAGCCAACGCCACGTCTTGCGCGTGGCCTTTGCGCGCAATGACGGGCAGGGCGGCATCCGCTTTGTGCTGCCAAGCCGTCTGAATGATGTGGAAACCGTGTACGCCATGACCGTGCACAAATCCCAAGGCTCTGAGTTTTCGCACACCGCGCTGGTACTCCCCGAAGCGCTTAACCCCGTGCTGACCAAAGAGCTGATCTACACCGGGATCACCCGTGCCAAACACTGGTTCAGCCTGGTTGAACCTCGTGCCGGGGTCTTCGAAGAGGCTGTGCAGCGCAAGGTCAAACGCCTGAGTGGCCTGATGTTGGGCTTGGGGTGAGCGCCCTGAAAAGGGACGAACTGAGCCGGCAATAAGGCGACCGGTATCACAGCCCCTAGACGGGCTGTGGTATCGTTTCGACATTATTCTTGGAATGAATACAGAGATTTCCTGCATGGATGTGGCTGTCTCATCGACAGAGCAGCGTTTTGGAGGGTGGCTGCGATGCCTTTCTCTTTGCCTGTTGCTGTTCAGCACTCCCTGCCTGGCCCAACCTGACGCTTCCGTTAATCTGGCGGATCAGCGCGCCAAGGCTGTGACCCAAGTGGTGCTCGGCATCCTCAGTTATGCGCGTTGGCCTGCCGAGCCCGCCCAGTTGGAACTGTGCGTGATCGGTCCTACCGAATTCACCGACGACTTACTCAAAGGTACGACTCAATCCAGCGGCAGGCCGGTGCATGTCACTCGTTTGCTGGCGAACAATCCGGCAATTGCCACCGCCTGTCACTCCGTCTATCTGGGCAAATTAAGCACAGAAGAGCGCACCTACGTGTTCGACATCCTGGCTGGCCAAGCCGTGCTGAGCATCAGTGAAGAGGTTAGCCAGTGCACGGTCGGCAGTTTGTTTTGCCTGAACGTGCGCGATGATCAAGTAGCGTTTGAAGTGAACCTCGACTCGGTTGCCCGCAGCGGCGTGCGTATTCACCCCAGCGTGTTGCAACTGTCACGCCGTCGGGTCGAACAGCCATGAGCCTGATCAAGCGTTCTCGTAACCGTCGCAGGTTGCGCTCGGTGTTGCGTCGTGGGCATTTGAGCGTGGCCTTGGTCGCCGTGGTGCTGGCCAGCCTTTCATTGACGCTGTTGGGCATCCTTGCGCTTAAGGTGTACGCCGATCACAACCTGCATTTGATTGCGCGGGCCATCAACTACACCGTCGAGGCCGCCGTGGTGTTTGATGACAAAACGGCTGCGTCCGAAGCGCTGGCCATGATCGCGTCCACCGAAGCCGTGGCCGAAGCCAAAATCTACAACGTCGAGGGTGAGTTGCTGGCCTACTGGCGCCGTCCGGAAAGCGGCTTTCTGTCGCGGGTCGAAATGCTCTTGGCCAATGGTTTGCTCGAACAGCCGATTAGCGTGCCGATTGAGCATCAGGGCAAGCAGGTAGGGGCGGTTATCGTCAGCGGGCACGGTGCCAATGTGTTGCGCTTTTTGCTCAGCGGATTGTTTGGCGTCATCGTCTGTACCGCACTCAGCGCCTGGAGTGCGCTGTACTTGTCGCGGCGCTTGCTCAATGGCATCACCGGGCCTTTGCACAAACTGGCTGAAGTGGCCCACGCTGCACGCAGTGAACGAGCTTTCAACCGCCGCGTGCCCTCTGCGCAGATTGCTGAAATGGACAGCCTGGGCAATGACTTCAATGCATTGCTGGACGAGTTGGAGTCTTGGCAAAGCCACCTGAAAAGCGAAAATCAGGCGCTGGCGCATAAGGCCAGCCATGACTCGCTCACCAATCTGCCCAATCGCGCCTACTTTGCTGCGCGGCTGGCGCGAACCCTGCGCTCGACCAACCCGGCCAACGATAAAGTCGCCGTGCTGTTTCTCGACAGCGACCGCTTCAAAAACATCAATGACACCTACGGCCATGCCGCCGGTGATGCCGTCCTGGTCGCCGTGGCCACCCGCGTGCGCGCGCAATTGCGCGAAGACGACGTGGTCGCGCGTTTTGGCGGTGACGAATTCGCCATCCTCCTGGCGCCGCTGTATCACGTTGAAGACGCCCAGCGCATCGCCGACAAGATTATTGCCAGCATGCAGGAGCCGGTCGAGTTGCCCGGTCACATCAGCATCGTGACCTCGCTCAGCATCGGCATCGCCGTTTATCCCGAACACGGTGCAACCCCGGACTTGCTGCTCTGCGCAGCGGATGCGGCGATGTACCAAGCCAAACGCCTCGCCCGGGGCGGACAACATCTTGCCGAGTCGGAGTACTCGCCAACCCCGCTATTACCAGGAGCTTAACCCCCATGCATACAGTCACTCGTCGCTACCAACAACTGTTCGGCGTTGTCTGGTTAATGGCCGTGCTGGTCTTGACCGGCTGCCAGACCGCCGCCCCGCAAAAAGGCCTGAGTGCCGCGCAGATCGCCGTGTTGAAGGAACAAGGTTTCCAACTGACCGACGAAGGCTGGGCGTTTGACCTGTCGGGCAAGGTGCTGTTTGGCAGTGACCTGGATGCCCTCAACCCGCAAAGCCAGCAAGTCGTTGAGCGCATTGGCCGTGCTTTGCTGGGCGCCGACATCCCGCGCGTGCGGGTAGACGGGCACACTGACTCTTCGGGGCAAGAGTCCTACAACCAACAACTGTCAGTGCGCCGTGCCAGCAGCGTGGTCAAGGCACTGACCAAAGTCGGCATGCAGCCTGAAAACATCCAGACCCGTGGATTGGGCAGCAGCGCCCCCGTGGCCTCCAACAAAACTCGCGCCGGACGCACCGAAAACCGCCGCGTCTCGATCATCGTCATTGCCGACTAGCCCCCCGTTGGAACACCCGTCTACGACAGCAACAGGCCACCGATAATCGACAGCATCCCCCAATCGGTTCCCTCTCCTTCGGGAGAGGGCTAGGGTGAGGGAGGGCTTTTAAATCAAGAGCCAGTCAAGACTCCGCAAATCTCAACGCCCGCGTCTCCCCAAGCAGCAGCGGCGCATTCAGCTCCGTCACGTTGCGGATGTAATCCCACAGCAGCGTGATCCGTTTCAACTTGCGCAGATCCTCCCGGCAGTACATCCAGAACTGCCGTGTCAGGTTGATTTCATCGGGCAGCACCGGCAATAAACGCGGGTCTTGCGCCGCCAGAAAGCACGGCAAAATCGCCAGCGAGCGCCCTTGCTGCGCCGCCACGTACTGCGCGATCACGCTGGTGCTGCGCAAGTTAGCGCTGGCGCCAGGCAGTACGTTGGCCAGGTACAGCAACTCGGAACTGAATGCCAGATCGTCGACGTAGCTGATAAACGGATGCTCGGCCAAGTCGGCAGCCCGGCGAATGGGCGGGTGCTGGTCCAGGTAGTCCTGGGTGGCGTACAACTGCAAACGGTAGTCGCACAGTTTGCAGCACACATAAGGCCCGTGTTCCGGGCGCTCCAGCGCAATCACGATATCCGCCTCACGCTTGGACAGGCTGATGAAGTGCGGCAGCGGCAGGATATCCACCGAGATGGCCGGGTAGGTATCGACAAAATGGCTGAGTTGCGGGGTGATGAAAAAGCTCCCGAAACCCTCGGTGCAGCCCATGCGCACGTGCCCCGATAACGCCACGCCAGAGCCGGACACTTGCTCGCAGGCCATGTGCAGCGTGCTTTCAATAGACTCGGCATAACCCAGCAAACGCTGGCCTTCGCTGGTCAGCGTAAAGCCATTGGTGCGCGACTTTTCGAACAGCAACGTGCCCAGGGCGGCTTCCAGCGAGCTGATGCGCCGTGACACCGTCGTGTAGTCCACGGCCAGGCGCTTGGCCGCGCTGCTGGCCTTGCGGGTTCGGGCTACCTCGAGAAAAAACTTCAGGTCGTCCCAGTTCAATGCGCTTAACGATGTGATGTTTTTTTGCATGTTTGACCGGCTTTTATGTGCGTTCTTATTAGAAGAACGCACACCTATACTCCAAAAACAGTCCTGCGACCAATCTGGACGCCCGCCCCTGTCGTTTACGGGCTCATAAAAATAAATTCGGAGACTTCCATGAACGTTTCTACCACCCCGTACCAAAATGCCCGCCTGCTGATTGATGGCGAATGGGTCGAGTCGCAGACCACCGAGTGGCACGACATCGTTAACCCGGCCACTCAGCAAGTGCTGGCCAAAGTACCGTTTGCCACCCCTGATGAAGTCAACGCCGCCATTGCGGCCGCGCAACGCGCTTTCCAGACCTGGAAGCTCACGCCCATCGGCGCGCGGATGCGCATCATGCTCAAGTTGCAGGCGCTGATCCGCGAACACTCCAAACGCATCGCCACCGTCCTCAGTGCTGAACAAGGCAAAACCATTGCCGACGCCGAGGGCGATATTTTCCGTGGCTTGGAAGTGGTCGAACACGCGTGCTCCATCGGCACCTTGCAAATGGGCGAATTCGCAGAAAACGTTGCAGGCGGCGTCGATACCTACACCCTGCGCCAACCTATCGGCGTGTGTGCGGGCATTACCCCTTTCAACTTCCCAGCCATGATCCCGCTGTGGATGTTCCCGATGGCCATTGCCTGCGGTAACACCTTTGTTCTCAAACCTTCCGAGCAAGACCCGCTGTCGACACTGATGCTGGTCGAGCTGGCGCTGGAAGCGGGCGTGCCGCCGGGTGTGCTCAACGTGGTGCACGGCGGCAAAGCGGTGGTAGACGCGCTCTGCACCCACACCGACATCAAAGCCGTGTCGTTTGTCGGCTCAACCGCCGTCGGCACTCACGTCTATGACCTGGCCGGCAAGCACGGCAAGCGTGTGCAGTCGATGATGGGCGCGAAAAACCACGCCGTGGTACTGCCGGACGCCAACCGTCAGCAAACCCTCAATGCACTGGTCGGCGCCGGTTTTGGGGCGGCCGGCCAACGCTGCATGGCCACCTCGGTGGTGGTGCTGGTGGGCGCGGCCAAACAATGGCTGCCTGACCTCAAGGCGCTGGCGCAAAACCTCAAGGTCAACGCGGGCAGCGAGCCGGGTACGGATGTCGGCCCGGTGATTTCCAAGCGTGCGAAAGAACGCATCCTGGGGCTGATCGAAAGTGGGGTCAAAGAAGGTGCGGTACTGGAACTCGATGGTCGCAACATCAGCGTGCCGGGCTTTGAAGACGGCAACTTTGTCGGCCCGACCCTGTTCTCGGGCGTGACTACCGACATGCAAATCTACACTCAGGAGATCTTTGGCCCGGTGCTGGTGGTGCTCGAAGTCGATACCCTCGACCAGGCCATTGCTCTGGTCAACGCCAACCCGTTCGGCAACGGCACCGGCCTGTTTACCCAAAGCGGTGCGGCGGCGCGCAAGTTCCAGAGCGAAATCGACGTGGGCCAGGTCGGCATCAACATTCCGATCCCGGTGCCGGTGCCGATCTTCAGCTTCACTGGCTCGCGCGGCTCCAAACTCGGCGATCTGGGCCCGTACGGCAAGCAAGTGGTGCAGTTCTATACTCAAACCAAGACGGTCACCAGCCGCTGGTTCGACGATGACAGCGTGAATGATGGCGTCAACACCACCATCAATCTTCGTTGAGGGCACGACCATGAACATTGCATTTATTGGCCTCGGCAACATGGGCGCGCCCATGGCCCGCAACCTGCTCAAGGCCGGGCATTCGTTAAACCTGTTTGACCTCAACAAAGACATCCTCGCTGAACTGGCGGCGCAGGGCGGGCACATTAGCGCCTCGCCACGTGAAGCCGCGCAGGGCGCTGAGTTGGTGATTACCATGCTGCCAGCGGCGGCCCATGTACGCAGCGTGTGGCTGGGTGAAGACGGCGTATTGGCCGGTATCACCGAAGGCGTGCCTGCGGTGGATTGCAGCACCATCGACCCGCAAACCGTGCGCGACGTTGCTGCCGCAGCCGCCAAGCAGGGCGTGCACATGGCGGATGCCCCGGTGTCCGGCGGCACCGGCGGCGCGCAAGCGGGCACCCTGACCTTTATGGTCGGCGCCAACAAAGCGTTGTTCGACACGCTGCACCCGGTGCTGTCGCAAATGGGCCGCAACATCGTCCATTGTGGTGAAGTGGGCACCGGCCAAGTGGCCAAGATCTGCAACAACCTGGTGCTCGGGATCTCGATGATCGCGGTCAGCGAAGCCATGGCGTTGGGCGCGGCATTGGGCATCGACAGCCAAGTACTGGCGGGGGTGATCAACAGCTCCACCGGGCGCTGCTGGAGTTCCGAGGTGTACAACCCGTGGCCGGGCATTGTTGAGACGGCACCGGCATCACGCGGCTACACCGGTGGTTTTGGCGCCGAACTGATGCTCAAGGATCTGGGGCTGGCCACTGAGGCCGCGCGTCAGGCGCATCAGCCGGTGGTGCTGGGCGCTGTGGCGCAACAGTTGTATCAAGCCATGAGCCTGCGCGGAGAGGGTGGTAAAGACTTCTCGGCCATCATCAACGGTTACCGCAAACCCGAATAGGGTTTTCCAGGGAGTCCGCGTCGGGCGGATTCCCTGGGTTTTACCGGATGCGATCAGGCAAAAACGAAATACTTGCGCACGGTTTCAACCACTTCCCACGTGCCTTTCATCCCCGGCTCAATCACAAAAATGTCACCGGCCCGCAGATGGATCGGCTCTTTGCCCTCCGGGGTGATGATGCAATAGCCTTCACGAAAATCGCAGTATTCCCACTTCACATACTCCACGTACCACTTGCCGGGCGTGCAGATCCACGTGCCCATTATTTTGTCGCCGTCCTCGCTGGTGTAGGCATTGAGGTTGACGGTATGCGGGTCGCCTTCGAGCTTTTCCCATTTGCAGGCATCCAGCACGGGCAAAGGATGCGTGTCGCGAAGTACGGTAATCGGCGCAGACATAAGAACTCCGTTGAGGGTGTGATACACAAACCTCACCCTAACGGGCCTTGCGCGTTAGCAGATGCCTGGTTCCGACACTCAGCGGCCCGAATACGCACCCCCAGATACGCAAAAGCCCCGGCACTTGAGGGCAAGTGCCGGGGCTTTTTAATTGCGCGTCGGGATTAGTGGCGGTTAACCAGCGTTTTGCCCATGCGCAGGCGCACGCGGTAGAACACGTAAATGATCAGCAGCCACACTGGCATCGCATACACCGAAGGGCGAACGTCGGGGATCATCCAGATTACCGAGACGATCACCGCCATAAACGCCAGACACAGCATGTTGCTGAACGGCGACCAGAACGCTTTGAAGCCAGGCTCCACACCACGCTGGGCCATCGCCTTGCGGAACTTGATGTGGGTGAGGCTGATCAGCGCCCAGTTGATCATCAGCGAGGCAACCACCAGTGCAAACAGCAGCTCCAGCGCTTTGTGCGGCGCCACGTAGTTGACCACCACACACAACAACGTCACCAGCGCCGACACGCCCAGCGCCCGCAATGGCACGCCATTTTTGGTCAGCTTCATCAGCACTTTCGGCGCATCACCCTGTTCGGCCAGGCCAAACAGCATGCGGCTGTTGCAGTACACGCCGCTGTTGTACACCGACAGCGCGGCGGTCAGTACCACAAAGTTAAGGATCTGCGCGGCGGTGTCGCTGCCGATCAAAGCAAAAATCTGCACAAACGGGCTACTGCCGTAGGCATCACCACCGGCGCCCAGCGTGACCAGCAACTGATCCCACGGGTACAGCGCCAACAGCACGGTGAGTGCGCCCACGTAGAAAATCAGAATCCGGTACACCACCTGGTTGATGGCTTTGGGGATGACTTTTTTCGGCTCGCTGGCTTCGGCGGCGGTGATACCCACCAACTCAAGGCCGCCAAAGGAGAACATGATGAACGCCATGGCCATCAGCAGCCCGGTGCCGCCATTGGGGAAGAATCCGCCGTGGCTCCACAGGTTACTGATCGACGCTTGCGGGCCACCGGCGCCGCTGAACAGCAGGTAGCAACCGAGCACGATCATGCCGAGAATCGCTACCACCTTGATGATCGCGAACCAGAACTCCATCTCGCCGAAGACTTTGACGTTCAGCGTGTTGATCAGGTTGACCAGCACAAAGAACACCACGGCGCTGACCCACGTCGGCACCTCGGGCCACCAGAACTGGATGTATTTGCCGACGGCCGTCAGCTCGGCCATGCCCACCAGTACGTACAGCACCCAGTAGTTCCAGCCCGCCAGGAAGCCCGCGTAACCGCCCCAGTACTTGTGCGCAAAGTGGCTGAACGATCCCGCCACTGGCTCTTCAACGATCATTTCGCCCAGTTGGCGCATGATCAGAAAGGCGATAAAACCGGCAATTGCATAGCCGAGAATCATCGACGGTCCCGCCGACTTGAGCACGCCTGCCGAGCCCAGAAACAGCCCCGTACCGATCGCGCCGCCCAAGGCAATCAGCTGAATATGGCGGTTTTTCAAGCCGCGTTTGAGTGTGACCGGGGGGGAGTTAGCGTCAGCCATCGGTTGCCCTGTTGGTTGGTGTATTCAGTGTGTTGATGCCATCACCCGGATGCCTTGGGTGCCAGCAAGCCGGGGATATTACTCTTGGTAAAAATTCAGGCATACAGGCGAAGGCGTCTCTGGGAGATTTCTTACAGATTTAATTCGTCGATAACGCCTCAAACAAGGCCCGGGCATAGGCCGGTAATTGTTCAAACGAACGGGCGCACAGTAACAATTTGCGCGCCGCCCACGGCTCGCTCAGGGGTAAAACGCTGAATGTGGGCGGCGCTTGCCAGCGTTCAATCGTGGCCTTGGGCACAATGCCCAGCCCGGCTCCCCGAGCCACCATGCGCACCACACCGTCAAACCCTTCTGCGCGGATCCGCACCTGCATGCGCGTGCCTGCATGCAGCGCTTGTTCCTCCAGATACACCGCCAGCGCGCTATTGGCCGACAGCCCGACATAATCATGGCTCAGGGTGTCTGCAAACGTCAGCGCGGGTTCTTGGGCCAGCGGGTGGTCCTGCGGGATCACCAGTACCAGCGGGTCGTCGCGAAAAGGCCGGGTGTACAGGTCGTGGGTATCCACCGCGCTGGACACCACGCCAATGTCGGCGGCGTTCTGGCGCAAGGCGTGGGTAATGCGCAGGCTGGTGAGTTCTTGCAGGTCGACACTGATGGCCGGGTGCTGGTGCACAAAATCGGCCAGCAACTCCGGCAGGTACTCCGTGAGGGCGGCGGTATTGCACAGCAGGCGCACCTGGCCTTTAAAGCCTTGGGCGTACTCGGCCATGTCGTGATGCACGCGCTCGACCTGTTGCAGCAACAGCCGGGCATGTTGCGCCAGGGCTTGCCCGGCGGGTGTCGGGCTGACACCCCGGCGGCTGCGCTGCAAACACTCAACCCCAAACGCGGCCTCCATGGCACGAATGCGCGCACTCGCAGCGGCCAGCGACAAATGGCTGAGGCTGGCGCCCGCCGTAATATTGCCCGCCTGCACCACATTCAAATACAAGCGCAGATCAATCAGGTCGAAATGCATATTCCGAGTACGCCTCAATTCAACTGTAGGAGCGAGCTTGCTCGCGATCTTTTGATCTTTTAAAAAGATCGCGAGGCAAGCTCGCTCCTACAGGGGGGATTTTTCTGCCTATGTCTAAACAAGAGCCTGGCTCAATGTATGACGCATTTTCAAACCTTGCGCCATCCCCCAGCATGGCCACATGAATACATTAATCGCGTACTACCAACATTTGGGCTGGGCCTTATCACTGCTGGTTATGATGACTTTTCTGCTGGCGGGCACGGTCAAAGGCATGATTGGCCTGGGCTTGCCCACCGTCGCCATGGGCATGCTCGGCCTGGCTATCGCTCCGGCGCAGGCTGCGGCGTTGCTGATCATCCCTTCCATCGTTACCAACACCTGGCAACTGGTGGCCGGCGGGCAACTGCGCGAGCTGATCAAACGCTTGTGGCCCATGCAAGTGGGCATCTTGCTGGGCACCGGTCTGGGCGTGCTATGGCTGAGCGTCGACAGTGGCGGTTGGGCCGTGCGCGCACTGGGCGCGGCTTTGTTGCTGTACGCCCTGGTCGGGCTGTTTCTACCAGCCCTGCACGTGCCGGCGTCTGCCGAGCGCTGGGCGGGACCGGTCTGCGGGTTGATCACAGGCATCATCACCTCGGCCACCGGCGTTTTTGTGATTCCTGCCGTGCCGTACTTGCAAGCCCTGAGCTTGAACAAAAACCAATTGGTCCAGGCCTTGGGCTTGTCTTTCAGCGTCTCGACCCTGGCCCTGGCGGCCGGACTTTATTGGCGGGGCGCGTTGGGCGGTGGCGAACTGAATGCCTCGGTGCTGGCGCTGTTGCCCGCGATGCTGGGCATGTGGCTGGGGCAATGTTTGCGTCAACGCATCAGCGCCGCGTTGTTCAAGCGCGTGTTCTTTGTCGGCATGGCGGTGTTGGGTGCTCATTTATTGATCAGCGGCTAAAGCGGGTTTGCAACAATCTAATAGCTATTCGTGATCTGCACGCAAAGGTAATTTGCTTTAGCGCGGGTTTTTCCCAAAGGCAGGGCTCTATATCGTGGCCCTACGTTTTAATCCTTTAAGACCCCCGTGCCGCTCAACAGCGCTGAGGGTTAACTCCTGAAGAGGCTGCTCATGAAAAAAATTCTGTTACTCAATGGCGCTAAAAAATTCGCCCACTCTGATGGCCGCTACAACCTGACCCTGCACGACACCGCGCTGGCCTTTTTTGATCGTCAGGGTTTTGAAGTCAAAGTCACCCACATCGACGAAGGCTACGACGTGGCCGAAGAAGTCGAAAAATACCTGTGGGCCGACGTGGTTATTTACCAAATGCCGGGCTGGTGGATGGGCGCGCCGTGGATCGTCAAAAAATACATCGACGAAGTCTTCACCCAGGGGCATGGCAAGCTCTACGCCAGTGATGGTCGCACCCGTTCCGACGCGTCGCAGCGTTATGGCAGCGGTGGCTTGATCCAAGGCAAACAGTACATGCTGTCGCTGACCTGGAACGCTCCGCAGCAAGCGTTTGAAGACCCGGCCGACTTCTTTGAAGGCAAGGGCGTGGACGCGGTGTACTTTCCGTTCCACAAAGCCAACCAGTTTTTGGGCATGACCGGCTTGCCGACCTTTCTGTGTGTCGACGTCATGAAACGCCCGCAACCGGACGTTGACGCGGCGCGTTACCAGCAACACTTGACCGAAGTCTTCGGCTTGTAACCTGCCTGAAAGCTGCTCGTAGTCGCTGTCGAGGCACGAGGCTGCGAGGGAGCCACCTTATTTCACGACGACTTTGCAGCCGATCGCAGCCTCGTACCTCGTCAGCGGCTACTATCAGTCGTTACCAATGAGGGGCACGTGTGAAAGCCAGATCCGATGAGCTGCAAATATTTGTCTCGGTGATTGAGTGCGGCTCGATCTCCGCCGCCGCCGAGCAAGCCGGGCAAACGCCTTCGGCCGTCAGCCGCACGCTGTCACGGCTGGAGGCCAAGCTCGAAACTACGCTGATCAACCGCACCACGCGGCGCATGGACCTGACCGAAGAGGGCAAGTTCTTCTTCGAGCAGGCCAAGTTGATTCTTGAGCAAATGGACGAGCTTGAAGAACGCCTCATCTCGCACCAGCGCACACCGTCCGGGCGTCTGCGCATCAACGCAGCGGCGCCGTTCATGCTGCACGCCATCGTGCCGTACCTCCCCGAGTTCCGGGCGCTGTACCCCGAGATCCAGCTGGAACTCAACAGCAACGACCTGATCATCGACCTGCTAGAGCAAAGCACCGATATCGCAATCCGCATCGGCACGCTGGCGGACTCGACCTTGCACGCCCGTTCATTGGGCTGCAGCCCGCTCAACATTCTGGCCAGCCCCGAGTACATCGCCCGGCACGGTGTACCCAACAGCGTGGCCGAGCTGGCCAACCACACCCTGATCGGCTTTACCCAAAACGACGGCCTCAACCAATGGCCGTTGCGGTTTGCCCAAGGTGATCGCTGGCCTATCCAGCCGGCCATCAGTGCCTCTAGCGGCGAAACCGTTCGCCATTTGGCGCTGCAAGGGCAGGGCATTGCCTGCCTGTCGCACTTCATGACCCACGAAGACATCAGCGCCGGGCGCTTGCAGGTGCTGTTGGGCGAATTCAACAGCGGCTATCGCCAGCCCATTCATGCCGTGTACTACCGCAACTCGCAGTTGGCGTTGCGCATTCAATGCTTTCTGGACTTTATCCAGACCAAGCTGGCGAGCTATGCAGCGCCGTATTTCAAAGACTGACGGGCTTACTCCTACAGACGTTTAAGGCCAACACCCACACATATAGCAACGTCTGCACCTGACGCATCGCTTTCTATTGAGTGAAGTTTCCGAGAGAATCCCGACCGCCTTGCGGCGCTCGATAGGCGTGGATAGTCTCGCTGAGTCACTGACAATCAGTGACCGGCTTTGACAGGCCTAACAGAACTAGCTGGGCGGCGTCATAAACAGTTCATCGTGTTATGGCGGCTGTGTGCGGGGCACTTTCGAGTGCGCCGGGTTTTGCTAGCTCCCCCGGTCTGTCAAACCGCACATAGCTGCCACCTGTTCCGTTTGACAGCGGGGGGGATGGTAGCTCCACACGTTTGGAGCCCTAGCATGAGTAAAATTGTCCCCGATCCACCCCTAAATTCCCTTAATACCGCTGCTCACTCCTGTACCTCACTGTTCGGTATCAACTCCGGCATTGGTGCGCGTGACGCGCTGACGCAGGTTTCGCTGTTGCTTAAAGGCGCTGAACTCAACGCCGACGATATTGGCTCGCACCTCAGCGGCTTTGAAGCCGAGCAACTCTGGCGTATTACCCACAGCGTCGAGCTGGCGCGTGGCGTGGTCGATGCACTGCTGGCGGACCAACCACCCGCTTAGGTGCGGGTGCAGGCGGCAAGGTGTAGAGGTTGAACACCTTCGCCGTCTGCGGCTTTTGTGTAGCGCTGCGCAGTTTTCCTTTTGCTGTTTGAAATTTTTGACGAAATCAGACAAGGTTCGGCAACAGTTGATAACAATAAAAGGAAGTAGCGAATGCGTATTGTGTGGTTCAAAACCCTGGCTTTGACGGCGGCCATTGCCGCCAGCTCCTCGGCGTATGCCGTCACTCTGGAAGGCGGCGCAGTGGCTGCACCGGATCAATACGGCGCTGAAGTGGCAGCGCAAATCCTCAAAAAAGGCGGCAACGCGGTCGATGCCGCCGTCGCGACGGCTTTCACCCTGGCCGTGACTTACCCCGAAGCCGGCAACATCGGTGGCGGCGGTTTCATGACTTTGTTCATTGATGGCAAACCCTACTTCCTCGACTACCGCGAGACCGCCCCCAAAGCGGCCAGCCGCGACATGTACCTCAATGACAAAGGCGAAGTCATCGAAAACCTCAGCCTGGTAGGCTCCCGTGCGGCGGGCGTGCCGGGCACGGTCATGGGCTTGTGGGAGGCGCATCAGCGCTTCGGCAAATTGCCATGGGCCGAGTTGATCACCCCGGCCGTGGGTTACGCAAAAAATGGCTTCAAGGTGGCCGATCAGCAATTCCAGTACCGCGAAGATGCGCTGGCGCTGTTTAACGGCACCACAAACTTCGGCGATTACTTCGGCACCATGAAGCCGGGCGAAACCTTCAAGCAGCCAGAACTGGCCAAGACCCTGGAGCGCATCGCTGACAAAGGCGC
This sequence comes from Pseudomonas sp. FSL R10-1350, assembly GCF_009600525.1. Taxonomy (NCBI): domain Bacteria; kingdom Pseudomonadati; phylum Pseudomonadota; class Gammaproteobacteria; order Pseudomonadales; family Pseudomonadaceae; genus Pseudomonas; species Pseudomonas sp. FSL R10-1350. Next base: position 31,624 of record NZ_WIVR01000033.1, on the reverse strand, counting down.
CAAAGAGTTCTACCACGGTGAAACCGCCGACCTGCTGGTCGCGCAAATGCAAAAAGACAAAGGCCTGATCACCAAAGAAGACCTCAATGACTACAAGGTCAGCTGGCGTGAGCCGATGCGTGTCGATTTCCGTGGCAACACCTTGTACACCGCGCCGTTGCCCAGTTCGGGCGGCATCGCCTTGGCGCAACTGATCGGTATTAAAGAAGACCGTGCGGCAGACTTTAAAGGTGTGGAGCTGAACTCGGCCCCGTACATTCACCTGCTGGCGGAAATCGAAAAGCGCGTGTTTGCTGACCGTGCCGATTACCTGGGCGACCCGGACTTCGGCAAAATGCCGGTGGCTGAGCTGACCGACCCGGCGTACATCGCCAAGCGTGCGAAAGAAGTTAATCCGAAAGCGATTTCCGAAACCGCCAAGGTCAAACCGGGCCTGGAACCGCATCAGACCACGCACTTCTCCATCGTCGATAAAGACGGCAACGCCGTGAGCAACACCTACACCCTGAACTGGGATTACGGCAGCGGCGTTGTGGTTAAAGGCGCGGGCTTCTTGCTCAACGATGAAATGGACGACTTCAGTTCCAAGCCGGGCGTGGCCAACGCCTTTGGTGTGGTGGGCGGCAATGCCAACGCCATCGAGCCGGGCAAACGCATGCTGTCGTCGATGAGCCCAAGCCTGGTCACACGCGATGGCAAGGTCACACTGGTACTCGGCACGCCGGGCGGTTCGCGGATATTCACCTCGATCTTCCAGGTGCTGAACAACATCTACGACTACGACCTGCCGCTGGAAAAAGCTGTGGCAGCGCAGCGCGTGCATCACCAGTTGTTGCCTAAAGACACCATCTACTACGACGCTTACGCACCGCTGACCGGCAAAGTCGCGGATGAGCTCAAAGCTATGGGCTACACCCTGGAAGATCAGGGCTGGAACATGGGCGACATCCAGGCCATCCGTGTTAACGGCACCGCCCTGGAAACCGCCTCCGACCCACGTGGCCGTGGCGTAGGGCAAGTCGTGAAGTAACCTCTTAACTCTGTAGGAGCGAGCTTGTCTCGCGATCTTTTGATCTTTTTAAAAGATCGCGAGGCAAGCTCGCTCCTACAGTTTTCTCACTTTCTGCGCAATTTGTTACCATCCATTTCTCGTTTTCTCCCTTCGCATCTCCCGTCTTTTAGGTAACCCATGAAATTCTCACGTCTGCGCGCTGATGTCCTGGCCGGGCTCACGACGTCATTTGCCTTGCTGCCCGAGTGCATTGCCTTTGCCCTGGTGGCTCATCTCAACCCGCTGATGGGCCTGTATGGCGCGTTCATTATTTGCACCATTACCGCGCTGTTCGGTGGTCGACCGGGCATGGTGTCCGGGGCTGCGGGCTCGATGGCGGTGGTGATCGTGGCGCTGGTGGTGCAACACGGTGTGCAGTACCTGTTGGCGACCGTGCTGCTGAGCGGGCTGATCATGCTGGCGTTCGGGCTGCTCAAACTCGGCAAGCTGGTGCGCATGGTGCCGCACCCGGTGATGCTCGGGTTCGTGAACGGGCTGGCGATTGTCATTGCCATGGCGCAACTGGATCACTTCAAAGATGGCGACACCTGGCTCAGCGGCATGCCGCTGTACGTGATGATCGGCCTGGTGGCGCTGACCATGGCCATTGTCTATTTATTACCGCGCCTGACCCGCGCCGCGCCGCCTGCGCTGGTTGCGATCTTGAGCGTGGGGCTGGCGGTGTACTTTTTGGGTCTGCCGACCCGTACCCTCGGTGACATGGCGCACATTGCCGGGAGTTTGCCGACGTTTGCCCTGCCAGATATCCCGTGGAACCTCGACACCCTGCGCATCATTGCGCCGTACGCGATCGTGATGGCGGTGGTGGGGCTGCTGGAAACCCTGCTGACCTTGAACCTGACCGACGAAATCACCGAGTCCCGGGGTTACCCGGATCGCGAGTGCGTGGCGCTCGGGGCGGCGAACATGGTGTCGGGGGCGTTCGGTGGCATGGGCGGCTGCGCGATGATCGGGCAAACCGTGGTCAACCTCAGCTCGGGCGGGCGAGGGCGGCTGTCGGGGGTGACGGCCGGGGTGATGATCTTGCTGTTCGTGCTGTTTCTGTCGCCGTTTATTGAGCGGATTCCGCTGGCAGCGCTGGTCGGGGTGATGTTCGTGGTGTCGCAACAGACCTTCGCTTGGGCCTCTTTGCGGGTGCTGAACAAAGTCCCGTTGAACGATGTGCTGGTGATTATTGCGGTCACGGTCATCACCGTGTTTACCGACCTGGCGGTTGCGGTGATGTGCGGGGTTATCATCGCGGCGCTCAACTTTGCCTGGCAACAGTCGCGGCAGCTGTATGCCGAGACGCCGGTGCAAAGCGACGAGAGCAAACTGTACCGGGTTCACGGCACCCTGTTTTTCGCCTCGACCACGGCGTTTCTCAAGCTGTTTGACCCGGCCGAAGACCCCGCCAGTGTGACTCTGGATTGCAGCCAGTTGAGCTTTGTTGATTACTCGGCGATTGCCGCGCTGGACACGTTGCGCGAGCGCTACCGCAAAGCGGGCAAGCATTTGCGCGTTGTGCACGTGTCGGAGCGCTGCAAAAAACTGCTTAAACGCGCCCGCGTCCTTCACGTTTAACACCCTCTCCCGTGGGAGAGGGTTTCTAAAGGTCGGTTACACCTTAAAGTGGCTGACCATTGCTTGCAGTTGTGTCCCCAGCCGCGCCAGTTCAACGCTGGACTTGGCGGTTTCATCACTGGCCGCCGCGGTTTGTTCTGACACGTCACGCACGTTGAGGATGCTGCGGCTGATCTCTTCTGCCACGGCACTTTGCTGCTCGGCCGCTGCGGCAATTTGCTGGTTCATCGACTGAATGTTCGACACGGTGCGGGTAATGCCCTGCAACGAAGTGCCGGCCTGGCGGGTCAGGTTTACGCTGCTGTCGGTCAGGGTGCGGCTGTTGTTCATGACCACGGCTACTTGCTGGGTGCCACTTTGCAGTGCCGCGACCAGGGTTTGGATTTCTTCGGTGGAGTTTTGCGTGCGCTGCGCCAAGGCCCGCACTTCATCGGCCACCACCGCAAACCCGCGCCCGGCATCACCGGCACGTGCGGCCTCAATCGCCGCGTTAAGCGCCAACAGATTGGTCTGGTCGGCCACGGCTTTGATCACGTCCATGACGCTGCCGATCTTGTCGCTTTCTTCTTGCAGCACAGCCATGGCCTGGGTCGAACGACCGACTTCCACGGCCAGACGCTCGATCTGGTCAATGGCCTGATTGACCACGTTGTCACCGGCGCGGGCTTCGTCGTCGGCGGCCGCTGCGGCGTGGGACGCTTGCTCGGCATTGCGTGCGACTTCTTGCACGGTCGCGGTCATTTCATGCATGGCGGTGGCCACTTGATCAGTTTCGACCTTCTGGCTGTTGACCCCGGCGCTGGTTTGCTCGGTGACCGCAGACAACTCTTCAGCTGCGCTGGCGATTTGCGTGACGCCGTCGCGAATCCCGCTGATCAAATCACGCAGGGTCGTGCCCATGCGCGCAATGCCTTGTTGCAGGATGCCCAAGTCATCGCGGCGAGTAACCTGCAGGTTGTGGCTCAGATCACCGCTGGCAATGCGCTCAACGACGTCCAGGGTTTCACGCAGCGGGCGGGTGATCTGACGGGTGATCACGACCGCCGCCACCACGCCCAGCAGCAAGACCAGCAAGGTGCTGATCAATTGCAGGCGGTTGGCACTGGCGCTGTCGGTGTCACGGCGTTCCAGCTGAATGTTGTACAGCTCGGTGCTGCGGCTAACGATGCCGTTGCCGTAGTCCGTCATGTCTTTGCGGCGGTCGATAATGCTGTTGTCAGTGTCAGTGAATACTTGCAACGCCTGGGTGTACTCAGCCATGGCATCACTTAACGCACGCAAGGTGTCAGCGGCGCTGGTGCTGAAAAAAGCGTTCAACCCCGCAAGGCTGGCCGTCGCAGCGGCCAGTTGGCTGCGTGCAGCTTGTTCGGTCGCAGGTGTTGGCGAGGCAATGTAGGCGCGGCCCAGATCACGGGCCATCAGGAACTGTTCGCGCACTTTGGTGACCGCCTGGTACTGCTCAAAACGGCCTTCTTCGCCCGCCGGGCGTTGCAAGGTGCGGGCATCCAGCGTGGCGATGTCGGCCAGCGTCGCTTTGGCGCTGCGATCCATGCGCTCACGCGACACCGCAGACTCAACGTAAGCCTTGCGCATCGCCACCAGGGCGCTTTGGTAGCGGGTGATGAGGTCGTGTTGCTCGTTCAGCAACTTGAGGTTTTCGGGGCTCTTGAACGTGCCCAGCAGTTGTTTTTGCTGCGCCTCAAAGGCCTCCAGGTTGGTCTGCACGTTCTGTGCGGCGGTTTCATCGCCATTGGTCAGCATGTACTGCAAACGTGCAACCCGCAGGTTGGTCAGCGCACTGTTGAGTTGCGTGATATCGGTCATCCAGTTACTGCGGTCAATCAATGTCCCCAGGCTGAACCAATTGCTGATTGCCATCAGGCAGGTGAGGGCCAAAACCAGGCCGAAGCCCAAGGCCAGTTTCATGTTGACGCTGATGTTGCTCAGCCAACTGTTCATTTCAATCTCCAGGAACGGTGCGCGCAGGATCTGTTCTCGCTGGAGGGTTTTGTTTTTTTGGCCCAGCAAAATACGTGTGTTGAGCTGTATCGGCGGCGTTGAGCAGAGCTGAAACGTTTTTTGATGCGCAATGATCAGTGGTTAAAAAGGTCCTCCAAAACGGCAATCAAAGGTGTGTTTAAAGACTTTTTTCACATTTGCTTCACCTGCCTCCTACACCCGGATTTCTAGACTATGTTCAGTTTGGGAAAAGCCTTGCTATGCAAGACTGTTTTCTTACCAGCGGGATTGTTCACCCATCCATTGTCATATTCGCGTTATAGGGTGGCAGCGACTGTTGTTCACTGACTGCCATAGGGGCGTTCTACGTGATTTTGAGTCTTCGTTTAGCGGGTGCTAAGCGCGCATTACTGCGCAAAGCGTTCGCGCGTTATCGAAATGCACTGGTGGTGGTCGTAGCGACGGGGTTGACCGTATTTATTACCCTTCAATTGCTGGCGCCTGCACCTGCGCCCAATCTGGCGTTGCCCGGCAATGCCAGCCGGGTGCTGGCACTTAAACAAAGCTGGGCTAAAGGCGATGTGATTGCGCTGGTTCGTCACGGCGAACGTTGCGACCGCACCTCGACCCTCTGCCTGGGGCCTGAAGACGGCATCACCGTGCACGGCGAATCCGTTGCCCAGGCGCTGGGCTATGAGTTCCGTCAAATGGGGCTGGCCCATGCCGATATCTACAGCAGCTTGCTGACACGCTCACGGCAGACGGCGGACGCGATGTTTACTCGCCCGGTTGAGGCTCAAGACTGGGTGTTCAACTGCCGAGGCAAAATGCTCAGCGACGTGCTCAAGCACAAAGTCCCGGGTCGCAACCTGGTGCTGGTCACCCATAGCGAATGCATGGACGAGCTTGAGAGCCAGATGCATGTGCCCACAGAGACCACCTTCAGCTATGGCGCTTCGTTGTTTCTCAACGTAGAGGGCGCCAGCGCACAGCCGCAAATGCTCGGCTATGTCGAAACCAAAGACTGGAACGCCATCATGCCGTCAGGCACCCTGCCAGCTGGCCATAGCCTCGAAGCCTCACGGTTTTAACACCTGATCAAAAGATCGCAGCCTGCGGCAGCTCCTACAGGAATACACGCTTGTAGGAGCTGCCGAGGAACGACGGCTGCGATCTTTTGACCTAGAGGATCAAGCCAACACACGATTCCAATTGTCTTCGACCGGCAGCGGCACGTCCCTGAGTTCCTGGGCCACGGCTTTTTCGATGTCGTCAGCGCTGAGTTCTTTCTCATCAAGCCACGGCCACGTGGCATCCGCATCGCGAAAGTTGAGCTGGTCGTTCAACTGCTGACACGCGAGCGCGAGCAAGTGCATCAGCACCCACTGGCTGGTGAGGTACGCCTTCTGTTGCACCGGGCTGCGGTTGAGCAGGGCGGTGACCTCTGTCACCTGCGGGTTTGGCCACACACTGCTGCGCAGGTTCCAGACCAGCGCGCCGTTGTTCGAGACGTCTTTGTCGGCCAGTGCCGGGTCGGCGCTGACCTCGATGCTCAGCTTTAAATGTTGGTGCTCAAGCTGGTCAATCAGATAACGGGCGAGGCCGGATTGGCGCAGGTACGCCGTCGCGGTCTTGTAGGCCAGCTGAGCGTCATAGTCGCTCAGGCTCTGGCTGGTAATGCTGATGGTCATGGCTAGCTCCTTGACTGGGTAACGTCCAGCACAGGGAGCGTAGCCAATGTGCCGTAATCGGCCACGCCAAGTGTCGTTCTATTGCCGCGGATCAATCTTCTGAAGCGGGCGCCAGCGTCACGAAGTAAAAGTGATGGCGGCCAACACTGACCGTGTCCAGCACCTTCAGCGCCACACCCGGCACCTCGGTTTTATCGATAACCGCGATATTGTCGGGCGACTCAGCCAAAAACGCCTGCAACTCGGCGGCTGAGTTCAGCGTGTGCGGCAGTTGCTGGCTATAAAAAACCACGGCCCCCAGACGCTCGTCCGGTTGCAGCAGGGCGATGTGTTTGCCGCTGGCTTGCAGGCTGATGACCTGCGCGGCCACGGGCTGGAAGGATTCGCTGCGATCGGCGCGCGGCGCCCACACAGCCGCAGCGATCAGGTAGGTGGTGACAACCCCGGCCAGCAGCGCGATGGCCAGCGAGCGATGGTAGTCGCTCAAAAACTTGGCGATGGCCGAGTCCTGGCTTTTCTTGCGCAGCCATTGCAGCACAACCCCGGCGTACTCGGCAGCGATCACGGCGGCCGCTGGAGTCAGCGACATCAAGTACACCGCGCGCTTGCTTGAGGCGATGTTGAGCATCAGGTATTGCGCCAGCAGCCACACGCAGAAAAACAACAGGTAAGGGTTGCTGCGCAGTTGCTTGCGAAAATGCCACAGCCCCAGGAACGTCAGCAGGTTCCACGGCAGGAAGCTTTCGGGCAATTTGCGCAGGTAATAGTAGAAGGGTTCGTAGTGCCCGGCCTCGACAAAGGAGCCGCTGAAACGGCCAATGCTGTTGGTCAATACCACTTCGCTGACCGCTTGCAGCCCGCCGCGTTGATACAGCACACACAGCCAGATCAGCAGCGGGATCAAACCCACCAGGGTCATGAGGGCCGGACGCAGCCAGTCATTCACGGCAAAGCGTTTGTTGATCAGGCTGTCACACAGCAAATAGGTAAAAATCACTACCCCCGGCAAGGCCAGGCCGAACACGCCTTTGCTCAAGGTGGCAATGGCAATCCCGGCGGCAAACAGTAACCAGCTACCGGCCGCAAAGCGCGGCTGGCGGCTGGCCTGGTAAAACGCCAGCAGCGCCATGGTGACGCCCAAGGTCAGCAGCGAATCTTCACCGACCTGGCGCGCATTCGCCCAAAAGCTGCCCATGGTGGCCAGCATCGCGGCAGCCGTCCAGGCCATGGCTGTCGGCCGACCAAAACGGCGCAGCATGGTGAACAGCAGCATGATGCTGCACAGCCCGGCAATGGCGGATGCCAGGCGCACGGCAAACAGTTGGCCGCCAGACAGCTGGATCGCCGTCGCATCGAGCCACAGGCTCAGGGGGGGCTTTTCAAGGAAGGGTTCATTCAGCAGGGACGGGGTGACCCAGTCCTGACTCAAGTGCATTTGCATGGCAATCCCGGCGACCCGGGATTCGGTGGAACCTTGCAGATGGTGGTTACCCAAGGCAAAAAACATCAACACACAACCGAGCAGCAGTAACAGCAGAGCGGGACGAGTCAGACGCATTGGGTTACCAGGCAATATTTCAGTGAATAATGCGCTGGAGTATAGGAGGGGAAAGTTTAACAAAATGTGAAAAATGGACGATTCAGGACTTTTTGCCCCGTGAAGGCACCGCAATGTTTGCAGGCGTCAATTTTGTTCCTGACCCGGCGATGACCGGGTCAGGATCACACTCAGAACGTTGCCTTGACCTGCAGGCCTGCGACCAGCGCATTGCCCCGGCTTTTGCCGTAGAACGCCCCCGGTTCGATGATGTATTGCACATCCGGACGCAGCAGCAACCACGGCGTCACTTGCGCACCGTAGTTGAGTTCCAGCAGCTGCTCGCCGCTGTCGAGGTTGGCAATCATGTTGGCCTGCTCCGGGTTGGCAGCCGCAGCTTCTTGCACGTCACGCGAGCGTGAGTTGAATACGGCGCGCCCGTAAGCGAAGGCGATGCTGTCTTGTGGGCGGCTGGCAAACGGCTTTTGTTTCACCAGGCCCACTGCGTACCAACGGCGCATGGCCGAGGTCGCGGCATTGCTGGTGGCGGCCTGGCCAAAGGCGCGCAGGACGCTTTCGGGGTCTTGCTCATCACGCCAGATCGCCTGGTCGACCAGTATGTAAGCGCCGGTGCGATTGTTGGCTTTTTGCGTGCTGCCAATTTTCGTGGTGTTGGAGGTGTCGTAGTACCAGCCCGCTTTGTATTGGCCGCTCAGCCAGGCGTTGTGGTTGTAGATCGCTTCCAAGGGCAGGATGGCGCCGGTGGTGCCGCGGGTGGTCATGGTGAATGCTTCGGAGGAGCGACTGTTGTACTCCGGGTTGACCTGGAACACCGCTGTTTGCAAGGTCAGCGCCGGGCTCACGGTGTAGCGCAATTCAGCGCCCCAATGAGGTGTCGGGTAGTTGCTCCAGCCGCTGCCGTTAGACATGGTCAACGGGTGGGCGCAGAAACCGGCGTTAACAAAACTGGTCAGCAGCGGCATCCCGCCAAAGTCGTTGCCCATCGCCAGAAAGCCGAGCTTGGTGGTCAGCGCCGGGCTGAACAGCGTGCGCTGATAGCTGAATTCAGACAGCCGCGTGTACTGGCCGCCGTAGTTTTCTTGCACCGGCAGGCGGTTGCCCACCAAGTCTTCGGAAGCGCTATGGCCGCGACGGTCGTTGATGGTGATCTGCACCAGACCTGCGTCCGGGGTGTCGAGCAACTTGCTCAGGTCGAACTGGGCGCCGATGCGCACTTGCTGCGAATAACGTGTGCCGTGCTTGATCCCGCCGTGCAGGTTGGAAAACGTTTCGGAGTTGTAGTCGCCGGTCAGTTTAATGCCTTTGTCGATCAGCTTTTGGCGTTCGCCGCCCCAATCGCCGGTCAGCGTTGAGCGATTCATCAGGTCGTCAGAAGTGTCTGCAAGCGCACAAGCGGGGGCGAGGGCCAAGAGTGACAAGCCGCTGCACAGGCCGGAAGTCAGCAAGGCGCGGGAAGAAAAAAACATCTAAAAGTGCTCCTTCAAAAGCGGTGTCGCAAAGCAGGGGGCGACACGATGTCGCACAGTATGAACTAGTTAGTTCATAAAATTAATATTTCGTCATATTGCCGCGACGAGAGGATGCGGTTCGCTGTGAAGGTGAAAACGCGCAGTTTTAGCGAGATTTCGGCGCATATGCCGGCATGTTAGGTAACGATTTTCTGCTTGTTTTAGCCGGGTCACTGGCGAATCGTCCGCGCTCTTTCGACGTATTCCCAGGTAATAGACTCTGATGAGCAGCGCTAAACCCATGATCGGCACCAAGGCTTTGTCCGCAAACCTTAAGCGCGGTCGCCTGGAGGTTGAGGTCAATGCATCGACTTTTGAGCCACAGGCCCTGTTCCGTTTTGCTGAACGGCGTAACCCCAAGCGCGCCTTTTTGTTTGTCTCGTGTGTATTGGGGAGGCACATTCCAGCCCGGCCGTCGTTGATGGCTGAGTGTTTCGATGCGCTGGCTGCGCAAATCCCAACTGACTTGCCCGGCCCGGTGCTGGTCATCGGCATGGCCGAAACGGCTGTCGGCCTTGGCGCTGGCGTGCACCGCGCCTTGGCCCGCACGCGCAACGACAGTGTTTATCTGTGCAGCACCCGGCATCCAACGGGCAGCGCGGTATTTGCCCGTTTTGAAGAAGAACACAGCCACGCCACTTCGCATTTACTGCACCTGCCGCAGAGTGCGCAGGCCCGTGCCCTCATGCTGACGGCCCGCTCACTGGTGCTGGTGGATGACGAGGCGTCCACCGGCACGACCTTTATCAATGTGTGTAACGCTCTGGCTGACGCCGGGCTTGAGTCGATTGAGCGCATCGTTAGCGCAACCCTCACCGACTGGTCCCAGGGTGCGTTGCGTAAGGCCAAGGGCAGTCACGCCAGCAGCGTTTCACTGCTCGCCGGGCGCTACACGTTTGCCGAAGATGCACACGCCGAGCCGCCAGAAATGCCCAGCGTCGGCACAGTGGGCCAAGGTCATTGGCCACTTGAGCCTGATCGAGACTGGGGGCGCATGGGCGTGTGCGAACACCGCGACACACTGGCCCCCGAGCTGCACGTCGCCCCCGGCGAGCGGGTTGTGGTGATCGGCACCAGTGAGTTTGTCTGGCCGCCTTTTTTGCTCGCTGAGCGGCTGGAGCGTTCGGGCGCTGATGTGCATTTCAGCGCCACCAGCCGTTCACCCATCGCCTTGGGGCACGCCATCGATCATGCGCTGTCATTTCGCGACAACTACGGCCTGGGCATTCCCAATTTTTTATACAACGTCGCCCCCGGCCAGTTTGACCGTGTGCTGATTTGCAGCGAAACCCCGGCGGCTGCGCTGGATCCTGCGTTGCTGAGGGCATTGAATGCGCAGGTCATTGTTTATGGCCATTAATCGCCCGCTGGTGTTCGTTGACCTCGACGACACGTTGTTTCAAACCGCCCGCAAAATGGCCGAAGGGCCGCGCTGCACCGCCACGCTTGATGCTTTTGGCCAGCCCAATGGCTTTATGAGTGCGACGCAGCAGGGCTTTGTTGAGTGGTTGCTGGCCACCACCGACGTGGTTCCCGTGACTGCGCGCAGCGTTGAGGCGTATCAGCGGGTGCAGCTTCCATTCGCGCACGGGGCCATCTGTGCCCACGGTGGCGTCATCCTCAGCGCAGAAGGTGTGCCCGATGGCGACTGGCATGCGCGCATGTGCCACGAACTGGCGCCGGAGCAGGCGCGTTTGCACCGCCTGAGCGAGCAAACCCGGGGGATTGGCGCAGAGTTGGGCTTCTCGCTACGCAGTTGGGTGGTGGAGGAGCAAGGCCTGGCCACTTACGTGGTGACCAAACACAGCCATGAAACCGATCAGGCGCTGCTGGTCGTGTGTGCAGAGGCCAAGGCGCGGGGGTTGCTAAACGGCCTCAACGTACAGGGTAACGGGAATAATCTGGCCTTCCTGCCGTTGGCGCTGCAAAAGCGTGAAGCGGTGCGCGAGTGGATTCGCCGCGATCAGGCACTCAACGGCAAACGGCCATTGCTCGGCTTTGGCGACAGCGTGTCAGACCTGGGCTTTATGGCTGAGTGCGACTGGTGGGGCACCCCAAAATGCGGCCAACTGGCCAGCCATGTGTGTGCGAGCGTGGACCATGCGTAATGTTTATGCGGGTTTGAATACCGTCGGCAGCGGCAGTTACGGTCGTGATGATGTGCACTTTTTACTGCGTGCGATGGACATTAAAGCCACCGATGTGCAGGAAAAAGAGCACCTGATCCAGACCCGGCAGCGCCACTACTCCGAAATGATCAGTCAGGAGCATGCGCCCTCCCAGCCTCATCAAAACCTCTATCGACGGGCGCTGGCGCAAAATGCGGCGCGCATGGCCACGGATGTGCAAGCCTTGGCCAACGCCTTGAACGAACGTTGCACCGGCAGCACCCTTGCGCTGGTGTCATTTGTGCGCGCCGGGGTGCCGCTGGGCGTATTGCTGCGCCGAGCATTGCTTGAAGCCGGTCGTGATGCCCGGCATTACGGGGTCAGCATTGTCCGCGACCGTGGCATCGACAACGTGGCCCTCGAAGCGGTCATCAAGGCCCACGGTGCCGAAAACATTGTCTTCGTTGATGGCTGGACGGGCAAAGGAGCAATCAGCGAGCAACTGCGGGAGAGCCTTGCCGCCGATTCGCGCTTTGCACCCCGGCCACGGTTGGTGGTGTTGGCGGATCCGTGTGGGCGTGCCTGGCTGGCGGCGTCTGCTGAAGATTGGCTGATCCCCTCGGGGATTCTGGGGGCCACCGTGTCCGGTCTGGTATCACGCTCAATCTGGTCGCCAGAACCCGGCTTGCAAGGGTGCGTGATGTACCCTCATTTGGCTGGGCATGACGTGACCATGAGTTTTATCCACAGCATCGAAACCGAACGTGCCCGGTTAACCAGGCCCGCCAGCGCTCAACCCTGGACGTTGGCACAGAGCTGGGCGTTGCAACGCCGCGCGCAAAGTGTGCTGGACGGTATCTCGAAGCGCTTTTCGGTACTTAACAGCAACCGGATCAAGCCCGGTATTGCCGAGGCGACCCGTGCCGTCATGCGCCGCGTGCCCGAGCAAGTGCTGGTGCGCCGGCGTGACGATCAGGACGTGCAGCTGCTGATGCACCTGAGCCGTCAGGCCAACATCGAGGTCCGCGAAGTCGGTGATGAACTGGGGCCGTATCGCGCCCTCACCGTCATCAGGAGCATGCGCTGATGATCAAGCATTCTCCCTATGCCTTGGGTGCCACGCTGTACATGCCGGCCACCCGGACTGACCTCCTGGACGTGGTGTCTGGTGAAAAAATCCAGGGGTTGCGTTCGCTGGTGCTGTGCCTCGAAGACGCCGTGGCCGCCACCGATGTGCAACAGGCACTGACCAATCTCAAACACCTGCTGGAGGCTATCGAGGCGCGGGGCGGTCGACCGTTCGGCGGGCCGATTCTGTTTATCCGGCCGCGTGACAGCCGCATGGCGGCGCAGCTCAATGAATGGCCATTAATGCGCCACGTCGATGGATTTGTTGTGCCTAAACTGTGTCTGAGCAACTTGCGCGAGTGGCAACAGGCCGTGACCTGCGACGACTTGATGTTGATGCCAACCTTTGAAACACCTGAGGTCTTTGACCCTGGCGCCATGGTTGAATTGCGCAGTGCCCTGCTCGAACACCTGCCGGGGCGTATCATTGCCCTGCGCATAGGCGGTAATGATCTGATGGGCTCTCTGGGGCTGCGTCGTTCACCGACGATGACGCTTTACAGCACACCGATGGGTTACGTTATCCCGATGTTATGCGGGATCATGGGCTCTGCGGGGTTTGCGCTGACGGCGCCGGTGTTTGAACAGCTCAACGCGCCGCAGTTGCTGGAGCATGAATTGGCGCTGGATATCGCCCACGGGCTTGTCGGTAAAACCGCGATCCATCCGGGGCAAATTGCAGTTATCCACAGGGCGCTGCAAGTCAGCCTTGAAGATTTCAACAGTGCGCGCCAAATACAAAGTGATGCGGCGCCTGCGGTGTTCAAGTTCAACGATGCAATGTGTGAACCTGCGACCCATGGCAAATGGGCGCAAATGATTATTGAACGAGCGCATTGGCAAGGGGTTCGCCCCGAAATGACCCGCTCGATAGACCCTTTTTGGAGGCAGCCTGCGATGGGCTGAAGCAATCGGTTGAATGAAGTTTTAAATACGCCTGAGAAGGGCAAACAGGTCCTGTCGGCTTTCGATTTTGATGGCACGTTGACCTATCACGACAGCTTTGTGCCCTTTTTGCGCTTCGCGTTTGGCAACCGCTTGTTCGCGATGCGGCTCTTGCGAATGATCCCGGCGACAACCGCTTATTTGCTGGGCCGGATCAGCCGAAATGATTTGAAAGAAAAACTCATCACGGTCTATCTCACCGGAGCCAAGGAAGCATGGGTGGCCGAGCGTGCCGAAGCATTTTGTGACGCTTCCTGGCAGCAACTGATGCGACCTTTGGGCTTAGTATCGGTCGCCTCCGAGCTTGAACAGAAGGCCATCGTGACCATCTGTTCGGCCTCGCCAGAGCTGGTGCTCAAGCCCTTTGCCAAAAAGCTCGGTATCGCGCTCATTGGCACCCGGCTGCAATCGGTTGATGGCGTGCTGACCGGAGAGATCGACGGCACCAACTGCCGATGCGAGCAAAAAGTCATTCGGCTGGAGGCCCGGTACGGGCCTTTGGATCAATACACATTACGTGCCTGGGGAGACACCCGGGGCGACGAGCAAATGCTGGGGGCAGCCCAAGAGCCACATTGGCGCGAGTTTCATGCGCTGTGGCGTCGCAAGCGGCCATTGGATGTGTGTCTGCGAGAGGAGCTCTGAGCAGAACAGACCAAGACTCAGCAGTGACTGTCGGCCCCCGTCCCTGAGTTCAGACAAGGAAAGGAAACGCTACATGGCTATTTCGTTGTCAAAGAACCAAGCGATATCCCTGGAAATGGAGGCCGGGGCGGGGCTAAAAAAAGTATCTACTGGGTCAAACCTGACCTGCAACGCGCCCCTGGTGGTGTGTTTATGACCCTTCTGGCGCCGGGCGCCAACACGGGCGTTAATACGCAAACCTTGAACGTGACCGTCAGCTACAGCCCTGTGCCGTGCGCGGAGCTGGACGTTTCGGCATTCCTGCTCACTGCGTCGGGCAAGGTGCGTGGCGACAACGACATGTGCTTCTTCGGCCAGAAAGCGGTCAACAATGGCGCGGTCAAACTGCTTGAGTCCGGCCCCGGTCGGGCAGTGTTCAGCCTCGACTTGCAGGCAATTGATCCCGCAGTCGACAAAGTCGCATTGACCGCCACCGTTTATGAAAACAAGGCTAAATTCTCGGCATTTCCCCATCTGACCGTGGCGGTAAGCGGCGGCATAGAGGCGCCGATTCCGACGCAGGGCATGGCGGAAACCGCATTGATTTTGGGTGAGTTCTATCGTCGCCAGGGCGCGTGGAAATTCCGCTGTGTCGCTCAGGGCTTTGCTGGCGGCCTGGCCCCCTTGGCGGAACACTTCGGTATGGAAATTGACGCCCCGGTCACGCCATCCCCTGCGCCTGTGGTGCCGGCTCCGGCAACCCGAGTCAACCTGTCAAAGGTCACCCTCGACAAGCAGCGCCCCTCCATCAGCCTCGTTAAAAATGACGGGGATTTCGGCGAGATCAAAATAAACCTCAACTGGAACCGGGCTCCGCAAAACAGCGGCGGCGGTGGCTTTTTTGCAGCGTTGCTCGGCAAATCAGGCGGTATCGATCTGGATGTGGGTTGCCTGTACGAGCTGCAAAACGGCCGCAAAGGCGCCGTCCAGGCCCTGGGTAATGCGTTTGGCGAATTTGCCGATGAGCCGTTTATTCAACTGATGGGCGATGACCGTACCGGAGCCGCCAGCGATGGCGAGTGGCTGCGCATCAATGGCAAACAGTGGCACGCAGTACGACGGGTGCTGGTCTACGCGTTCATCTACAAAGGCGCGCCGAACTGGCAGGCCACTGACGGCGTCATCACTTTGCACATGCCGGGCGAACCGCCCGTCGAAGTGCGCTTGAGCGAAGAGGGCGGTACCAAAGGCATGTGCGCTGTCGTCTTGCTTGAAAACATTGGCGGCAGCGTCAAGGTCAATCGCAAGGTTGAGTTCTACAATGGCCACTCAGACATGGACACGGCCTTTGGCTGGGGCATGCGCTGGGCTGCCGGGTCTAAATGACCGCGATATAACGACCGCCGAAGCTGGCGATTTTGATTTTTGAGGACACCATGGAAAACACGGCAATTGGCTTTCCGCCAACGACCATCGCTGTATTTGTAGCACTTGCGGTCATTGCCCTGGCAATCGATCTGTTTACCCACAAAAGCGATAAACCCGTCACGCTGACCAACGCGGCCTGCTGGTCGATTTTTTGGGTGCTGATCTCTCTCGCCTTTGCGGGCTACCTGTATTACGCCCATGGTCCGAGCGTGGCCAGCCTGTTTGTCACCGGTTACGCCCTGGAAAAAGTCCTCAGCGTCGACAACCTGTTTGTGTTCATGGCGATCTTTGCCTGGTTCAAGATCCCCGATGTGCTGCGTCACCGTGTTCTGTACTGGGGCATCATCGGCGCCATCGTGTTCCGCTTGATTTTCGTGGCGATCGGTACAGGGCTTCTGGCTTTTGGCCCATGGGTGGAAGTGCTGTTTGCGGTGATTGTGGCCTGGACTGCGGTCATGATGCTGCGCGGCAATGAAGACGACGAAGACGAAGACTATTCCAAACACGTCGCCTACCGGTTTGCGAAAAAACTGTTCCCGGTGTGGCCAAAGCTGCACGGTCACCAGTTTTTTGTGTCGCGCACGGTGCTGGAGCAGGAGATCACCAAGCCCGAAAACAAGGGCATGACCCTGGCCAGCAAAGGCGCCTTGTTCGCCACGCCGCTGTTTTTGTGTGTGGTGGTGGTTGAAGTCTCGGACATCCTGTTCGCCTTCGACTCCGTGCCAGCCGTCATCGCCGTCAGCCGTGAACCCCTGATCGTTTACTCCGCCATGATGTTTGCGATTTTGGGCTTGCGGACCATGTACTTCGTACTTGAAGCCCTCAAGCGTTATCTGGTGCACCTGGAAAAATCGGTTATCGCGTTGTTGTTCTTTATCGCCGCCAAGCTGGCGTTGAATGCAACCAACCACCTGTTTGGCCATGGCATCAGCATTGAGCCAAACACCAGCTTGCTGGTGGTGTTGGTGGTCTTGGCCATCGGCATTGCGGCCAGCGTTGTTTTCCCCGGCAAAGAAGAAAAATCGGACGTTAAAAACGGCTGACAGCTTTGCCTTGTTCAACGGCCAGGAGGCGCAGCACACGATGCAGTCGAGGGGGGATGGCTTGGTCTTTCAAGCCGTTCCCATTCAGTTCTTTAAATAAGGATTCACGCACATGGCAGTAAGTCTGAGTAAAGGCGGCAATGTATCCCTGAGTAAAGAAGCACCGGGTCTCACCGAGGTCGTGGTGGGGTTGGGCTGGGATCCACGGGTAACCGACGGCCAGGAGTTCGATCTGGACGCCTCGGTGTTTATTGTTGGCGAGAGCGGCAAAGTGCTGAACGACGGCAGTTTTGTGTTCTACAACAACAAAACCTCACCGGACGGCAACGTTGTGCACCAGGGCGACAACCGCTCGGGCGCAGGCGATGGCGATGATGAGCAAGTGCACGTCAAACTGTCCGGCTTTGCCCCAGACACCAAAAAACTGGTGTTTGCCGTCACCATTCACGAAGCGGCCGGGCGCAAGCAGAGTTTTGGCCAAGTCGCCAATGCGTACATTCGCGTAGTGAACAAGGCGAATGACAAAGAGCTGGCGCGCTATGACCTGAGCGAAGACGCCTCAACCGAAACCGCCATGATCTTTGGCGAGCTGTACATCAATAATGGCGAGTGGAAGTTCAAAGCCATCGGCCAGGGTTTTGCTGGCGGCCTGGGCCCGTTGGCCGCGTCTCACGGCGTAAACCTGGGCTAATCCCTTGCGTTAAAAAAGACCCTCCCCGATGCCGGGCAGGGTCTTTTTTTTTGTGTTAAATCCCGCAGCCATCCAAAATTTCGCCCTCTGTAGGAGCGAGCTTGCCTCGCGATCTCTTGATTGTTGAGCGTGAGAACATGCTCCTTTCATCGCTGTAGCCGGTCACAAAACTGCACTTAACAACTGCGCAAAAAATTGCGCACTTAAACGCTGTTTTTACACCGAATACTTTGCTGTAGGCCTGATCAACAAAGGGCTCCAGCGAACTGCGCAACTTTTTGCGCAGCAGTGCGCAACACCTTGCGCACTTTTCCCTGATATTTCGCCTAAATCCCCTGTCGATAAACACACGTTCGTCTACAGGCGTTGATCTATAAGGGCTGAACGTTAACTGGCACAACTATTGAACTCTCCTATGGCCGCGCAACGTTTTTGTTTGCCGGGTTATCACATTTTTTGTGCAAGGAGAGCTTCATGGCTACGCCAGCGTATATGTCCATCACCGGTGCAAAACAGGGCCTGATCACATCCGGCGCGTTCACGGCCGATTCAGTGGGTAACACCTATCAGGAAGGGCACGAAGACCAGGTCATGGTTCAAGGTTTCAGCCACGAGGTGATCATCCCGCGTGATCCGCAATCGGGTCAGGCCACCGGTCAGCGTGTTCACAAGCCACTGTGCATCACCAAGGTTTTTGACAAGTCTTCGCCGTTGCTGCTGCAAGCATTGACCTCCGGCGAGCGCATGACTGAAATCGTTATTCAATGGTTTCGGACATCGGCTTCCGGGACGCAAGAGCACTACTACACCACCAAAATTGAAGACGCGATCATCGTCGACATCAAAGACTACATGCACAACTGCCAGGACCCGGCTAACAGCCATTTCACCCACCTGGAAGACGTGCAGTTCACTTACCGCAAAATCACCTGGACTCACGAAATCAGCGGTACTTCTGGCTCTGATGACTGGCGCACCCCGGTCTGAGGTTAAACCCAAGTACCCATAAACTTCATCAGCCCGCCTCGGCGGGCTGATGTCGTTCGCAGGAGGCATTCAATGGATACGCGTGATCTTTCGTTGTCGGCAGGTCTACCTGCCGACCTTGAGTGGCAAGGACGCTGCGGTTTATTACTGGACGCGGTCAGCCTGATCAAACGCTCCCAACAACTGGTGCAGTGGAGCAACCCCTGGGTATTTGAGCCGCTGTACACCGCTTCGACGATGCCGGGTCTTGAAGAGCTGTCACCGCGTGTGCTGAAAGTCGAGACACCGGCTCAGCCCGTACTCCAACACTTTTTAGCCAAAGCCGAAGAAGAGTGGGGCTACCTGCTGTTTTGTGACGGTGAATGGCCGTCCATGATTGCCCATCTGCGCTGGCTGACCGTGGTCCGCATGCCCCACGAACAGCGTGTGTTTCTGCGTCTGGCAGACCCTTCGGTCATGCATGCGTTATTTGCGCTGGCGGTCGAAGCGGGGGATCCCACCCTGTTTGGCCCTTGCCAGCAGATTCTGATCGCCGACGCAGCGCAGGGTGTCTGGCACCTCCATCAGCGCCCCGGCCCTGCGCCCATCCCGCAACAAGGCACGCCTTACTTACTCTCGGAGCAAGAGGCGAGTGCGCTGGATGTCGTCAGTTTTCGCAATGTGGTGCTGCGGCTCGACCGGCATCTACGTCATTACTTTCCTGCGTACCAGGTCCACCTCTCGCCAAGCGAGCGCTGGGCGCATGTTCACGCGTTGGCGAGCATGGCCTATGAGCGCGGCTTTAACAGTGAACTCGACATCACCCTTTACGCCAATGTGCACGGCTACCTCGGCGAACACGCCCTGCGGGACCATCCCGATTTACACCTTCAACTGACCACCGTCTCGGCGCTTACACCTGCGCAACGCATCGAGAAAGTGGCCGAAATCGCCCGCTGCCGAGCACTGCACCTGAGAGAGCCCGCCTGATGTCGACCGCCTTCTGGCCCAAAAACCCCAATAACGTCAACCTCTCCCGCGATGATGCGCGAAACAGAATGGGCACGTGCCCGCTGATGAAAACCACCGTGCAGTTGATCCCGCTGCGCTACGCCATCGTCGACAACCCGGCACTCGATCCCGCGAGCGAGGTTGCCATGCCCTACAGCCTCGACGCCCGGCCGCTGGGCATCCGGCTGTTGCGCGATGGCTGGTTGTACGTGATTGAGGGCAGCAGCGGCACCTTGTCCGAGTACCGTATTGAAGACGGTCTGGTCAGCGCCATGCTGTGGCAAGGTCAGGCGGTGTTCGACGACGACCGTGAAGCACCGATCCACGAACCGAGGCTGATTTACGCCAAAACCAGCACGCTGTACGTCACGTATTCCGAAGTCCCGTGGACCGCGAAAAAGTGCCAGCAAGTACTCAATGCGCCATCCGAGCGTAATCACTTTATGCAAGCGGTCGACTTGAACAAGGCCAAGTGCGACACCGGCGGGCCCCATCTGCTGACCCCGGACATGACTGAACATTGGCTGGCCGAAGTCGCGACCGAACGAATCGAGGCAGAGCAACAGAACCCTGGCAGCACCCTGGCCGAGCACACCAACACCACCCAACAACGGCTGGACGCGGAACTGCCCGAGCATGAGCGTTTGCCTTATCTGTGGGAAACGCCCGCGCGCTTCGCTCAAACCTCCATGAACCGCCTCACCGGCTGCATTCATCCACAGTACCGGCACGACACGCTGTATCTGGTGCTGGAAGACACCTTGGGGGTGATGCGCGACCTGGCCAATTATCAGGACCACGTGGTTGGCTGGATCGACGACTGGAGCAATGGTGGGGCGAAGCAGGGCAACAACGAACGCGACTATGTACTGGCGTGCTACATCGAATCCCTCAGTCAACTCAATGCGCTGGATGTCAAAACGCTGATCGGTGAGAGCACGGACCCGGCGCACAAAGCACTGCTGGATGATTTGCAGGGCATGGCTGAGCCGCAGCGAGGGGTGACCGATGGCGCGATTATTGAGTACCTCGAAAGAGGCGGCTTGATGACGCCGCACGCGGGCAGCCCGGTGCCGGCGGAGTTGGAGGTGTTGCGTCAACGGGCGCAGATGCTGGCCAATGAGGACCGCTTAAAAGGCACTGCCATGGGCTCAAATGCTCGAAGCGCTGCAGAAGACGTCGACCGTCGTTTCTACACCCGCGAACATTTTCAGGTCGCCCCCGTGGCTTTTGTCGACACGCATTTCGAAACCTTAATGGCTTTGGGCAAGCACCGATTCAATCAAGTTGATGACCTGCTGTACGGCGCAAAATTTGGCCAACGCGGCGTCAATGACCTGATCGACCGCGAAGCAATGGACCGAGAATTACTCGCCCATCGAGCCGGGCTGACGCGCTGGAACCACCTGCTCGATGCCATCACTGCCGACCGGGTCAAACTGATGTGTTCGGGCGCGTTTCATAAAGCGGGCTGGTACTTCGACCCGATGGACATCGGCCACGCCGGGCATGCGTTTGCCACTGAATATGCCTGCCTCAAAGACATTTGCCGCAGCGACGACGCTTGTGAACAACTGCTGGCGTACAGCGAGCGAAAGCCGCAATTCAGCCGCCCGCTGTACTACACCTTGCCCTACAGCGACCAAACCTCGTTGTGGGTGCACTACGCGTTTTTGCTGGCTGCGGGCATGGTCCTGTTCAACAACAGTCCTGAACTCCTGGCCCGCCTGCGCAGCATTGAACATAACCGTTTACCGGCACTGGACGACCTTCCCGACAGCACCCGCTCAGTGGCCAATGCCGCCCTCAACACCCTGACCCCGGCGCTTAATCGCGGGCTGGAAAACGTGCTGGTCAACTTTGACGAGTTCTTCAAAAGCAACGCCATGCCCGACGTTGAAGAACTGCTGCGCAGACTGCCCATCGCCCTCAAATCGCGGATAGTGCAGGCGGCCAAAACCGAGGGCGTGACGTTTCACTTTGCGACCCCACAAGAACAGGCCGCGTTACGCGAAACGCTGGGTGAGACCTTCAAACTGCGCCAGGAAATAGCCCTGCTTAAACAGAAACGGGCCAGGTCCAATCGTCAACACGGGCACAAATCGCAGACCTCCCGGGAACTGCTGGAGAAAATCCAGTACGACAGCCAACGGCTGGATCTGGAGCAAAGACGGCTGGCAGCCAGCCTGAGCCCCATCCCGGAGTTGCCGGATGAACATGCGCGGATTTTCGGTTCGACACAGGGCAAAGCAGGGCTGACGGTTATCTTCCCGAATGAAGGCAAACGGCAAGTGGCCGGGTTGATGGATAACTTTCGTAAAGGTGTCCATCGCGCGCCGGTGATGAACGTGCTGGGGGATGGCGCGGCGTTGTTGCTGTTTGTGGCACAGGCGGTGAATTTGGTGCAGGTGTTTAGAGAGACACTGGCTGTTTCGAGTGATAAGAGGCAATGGTTACCTCTAATAAGTGCGTTCGCTGCCACTGGTGCTGCCGGGTTTGCGGCGGCTCAGGGCGTATTTGACACGGCGCTAAGCGCTCAGGTTAAAAAGCTAGGAGATGGTTTGGCTCTAACTTCGCTCAGTCGGCTGCAAGTCACGATGGGCAAGTTGCATGTTGGATTGGGAGTTTTTAGTTATTTAGCTGGTTTTATTGCTGCTGTTATCAGCCTTAAGAACTACCACAGTAATTGGTTACAAGCAGTCCGTAGCGGGAATCGAGGCGCTCAAACCGGAGCTTTGATAACGATGGTTGCTGCAGGTGGTCTGGCGGCCAGCAATGCTTATGGGGTTGTTAATACAGTACGGGCAGGATTAGATGTATTGAATACTGCTAAAGGGGCGGCCCGTGAGACGGCGTGGAAGGTTGCTGGAACTCGTCTAAGCAGTGTCTTTTTTCGCTTTAACTGGGCCGGTGCATTCTTTACGTTATTGGAATTGGCAGGTACTTGGTTTTACAACCGCTACAACACCAGCGGCCACGATCGTTGGCTGCAAAGCACCCCATGGGGGCTTGAGGCAGATAAACGTGAAAATTTAAGCCTTCAAGAGTTTCAGCATTACTTGACGCCTGCAGCAGCAGGCGCCCTTTGTAGAGATCAAGCGATCAGATGACGAACCGTTCTGGCAGAGTATGCTGCCCAGCGCAAAGCCGGGTGAGATATTCGTGATTCTTCCTGGGATGACTGTCTCTGACTATCAACCCACGCTAGAAGGTCAGGCCAATCATGGCCTTAGAGTTGGTGCGCTGCGAATAACTACGTTCCTGCAAGGTGATCGAGGCAAACCCATTGAGCAGCGTGAGGTTGTAACCGAACAGGTAGAGGCGGGCTTGTATCGTGAGGAGAGCAGGCTGGAAAAGGAGCAGAGTGGTCCTGCACCTTTGTTGCTAAAGCTCACTTATCCACGTAATCCGCAGCGAGTACTGGGTAAATTATCCGAAGAGTTATTGATAGAACTTGAACTCCAGTCGCTGCGTGAGAAGGGAAATTTAGCTTCGCGTACGTACCGTATTCGTTTTAATCCTCATGAAAGCGGACGATTTCTCTCTGCGAAGCAGCACTTCGAGTCAAGTTCGGGAATACCTTTAGTGGTGATTGATGTCGATGCCTTGGATTTATTTTCATGAGCAAAGCCAAAGTTGTATTACCAAAATCATCCATCAATGGGACCCAAAAGGTAGCAGGTGACCTAGAGCAGTTTTCTGGTGGTCAGCAGACCTATTTAGCTCCATTACCCCTACCTACCGCAGCGGAGCCTTATTGCCCCTATATCGGTGATTACAACGATATCTATTTAGATTTCGGAGGCGGAGAACCGAATGTTTATTCATATCAAATATGGCTGGGTGGGCCATTCAGTTCATCATGCTTAATGGGATTCGGGTTCCCTTTATTTTGCTGGGTCATGGTTTTGGCGCTGGGTGGAAGCTCAGCCGAGAGTTGGGAGTTTGCAGTAGATTCTTTTTATGCTGTCTGGGGCTACGCTTTATTTATGTGGTTCGCTGGATCAGCTATGTGTTTTTACGTCTGGCTCCAAGCCCACAAACTCTTCACCAAAGTCATCCCCACCCGCTTCAACCGTCAACGCCGTGAAGTCTGTTTTATGCCCGAAGGCGCCACACAACCCTTGTTCGTCCCTTGGGAATCCTTGTCTGCCTGGGTGGTTCAAGGCCAAAGCGCGACGCAATACGGCGTGACCCGCCACTACGGGATGGGCATGGGCTTTGTGCATGAAGGCGAGTTGGTCAGTGTCGAATTCCAGTGCGGCGCTCTGCAACTGGCGATTGCCAATTGGGAGGCCGTGCGCGGCTACATGGAGTACGAACTCAACGACCTGCTCGCCATCCAGGACCCGCTGGAACTTCAGGCTCCCGGCGACCCGCCCCATGAAGGCCTGCACACATTTCGCAATGCCCGCGCCAGTTTGCATCGGCGTATACGGGAGAAAGAAGTGGGTTGGATCTACGGCTTTTTTTGGTACGTCTACCACGTCATGACGTTATGGACCCTGCCCAACCACTTGGTGGAATGGGAGATAAAACGCATCGCCAAGGTCGGCCGCAAAGCGCTGCCCGAGGCGATGCGTGAATGGTCCGAGCCGCTGCCGCCCGAGCAATGGGCCAAGCCCAGCGCCGAGTTGCTTCGTTTGAGCGCCAAGGTCAAAGCGCTGGTCAAACGATCACCCCGGCGAGCGATAACGGAGATTTTCGCCGAGGTGAACAGGCCTTAAAACGTGTACTGGTACTGCGCCGTGACGCCTTGTTCGTGTGAGCGTTTACCGCGTTGATCATTCAGGTTCAGGCTTAACGTGCTGCCCCGCGAAAGGCGTGCTACCGCACCGAGGTCCAGTTGCACGGTGCTGCTGAGTGGGGCGCCGGCAATGCGCTGGCTGCTGGCGCCCTGCCAGGCAACCTGGGTGGTGGGTTGCAGGTCGCCGCTGGCGTGTGTATAGGCCAGGCCTGCGTTGAAGCTCAACCACGATGGGCCGATCTGACGCTGGCTCAGGTCAACCGTGAAACGCACGCCCGTGGTGCTCAAATTAACCGCGCTGCTGGTTTTACTGCCCTGCAAGGCGCTCTGGCCGCCACGCTCTCTAAACCCTTCGTTGCTCACTCGTACATGGGCCAGTTGCACATAGGGTTGCAGCGCCCAGGCGTCGTAGTTCAAGCGGTAATTGCCTTCGATAAAAAGCTGTCGGGTGTGGCTGAGGTAATTGGCTGAGAGGCCTTCATCGATGTCTGCAAAACTGACCCGGCGCTTGCTCTGTATCGTATTGCGCGCATAGGCCAGGCCGCCGTAAAGCCCAAACGCGTTCCAGGTGTGTCCCGCATGCAGGCCGAACTGGACAGTGTCGAGCGAGGCTTTGCCCGCGCTCCCGGTGTTGACACGGCCTTGGCTGTTGGCGAACAGCAGCCCCGCGCGCGTGCCCTGTTCGAACCCATGGTCGGCACCGATCATGACCCCGGTGTTGCTGTGGCTGACTTTCGCGGCGTTGCCATCACCGTCGAGTCGACCGTTTTGATTTAACGCCTGTACCCACAGGCCAGAAGGCGACAGGCCCGATGCGCGGGTGAGGGCGGCATCCCGTATAACGTGGCTATTTTCCAGCACCACCGACTGGGTGCTGGCATACAGTTCGCCGCTGAGCTGGTCCAGCGCCCGTTGCGCCGGCTCCGGGAACAGTGAGGTCAGGCGCTGTGCCAAAGGTGCAGACATGGGCAGTGCATCGGCAGCCTTGGCCATGGCGCGCTGGTTGGCGCTATTGGCTGCCGACACCAACGGCAGGCCACGGCTGACATCAACCGATAACTGCTCGGCCTCGTGGATTTGGGTGAACCCGAGAAACGGTGAAAACGCCTGATGATCCAGCGCGTCGTATCGGCCATTAATCCCCGCGTCAGCCTGCAACACACGGTAGCGCTGACCCAGGGCGAACACATTCGGCGCAGGCGCCAAACGCAATGTACCGCCTTGCAAATGGGCCGTGCCCGTGACTTGTAGCGCAGGCAGGCCAGGGTTTAAGCCGGGACGGGCGATCAAGGTTGAGCCGGCCTGTTGCTGGTAATCGCCGTTTACCGTCAAGGCCCGGTGTTCGCTGCCCGGCATGAGCGTGCCCTGCACGTGGGTGTGGGATAGTTCGCCGTCACCACTGAGCAAACCGGCCGCACCGACCCAGGTCGTGGCGTCGGTCACCTGGCCGTTGATCTGCGCGATGCCGCCGTTAACGTTGAGCGCAGAACCATGCAAGGCGCCATTGAGCCGCAGCAATCCGCCTTCAACCGTGATGTCGCGGGTGAGGTGGTTGGTGCCGTCGAATTCCAGAATGCCCTGGTTGAGGGTCGCACCGGCAAAACGGTTATTGCCGCTCAGGCGCAGCCAGCCGACACTGTCTTTGTTCAGTCGCCCCGGGCCGCCGATATCATTGCGCCAATCGTCCCAGGCACCACCCTGCCAGACCACGGCGCCGCCTGCGCGACGGTCCATCTGTACGTGGGTATCGACCCGCAGTTGCCCCGGCCCGTCAATGGCCTTTTTCAGGTCGATCAGCCCCCAGCCATAGACCTCATCGACACCGGGCGCGCCGAGGTCGTGAGCGGTGGTCAGCAACACATCACGGATTTGCGGGTTGTCCAGGTACGGGAAGCGCTCCATCAATAACCCCAGCGCGCCCGTCACATGCGGGGCGGCCATGGAGGTACCCGACCAGGTTTCATAACCAAAAACCGGCCGGTCGCCTGTCACTTCAAAGCCATTGACCTCGCCGTCTTCGTCGTACCACTTGTTGGCGTCAATTTCGCCGCTGACTACCGACGAAGCAATAGCGGTCCCGGGGGCTGCTACGCACCAGTCCATGCTGTAGCCACAGCGAAATGAGCCGGGTGAAAGGGTC
Organism: Pseudomonas sp. FSL R10-1350; assembly: GCF_009600525.1. Lineage (NCBI taxonomy): Bacteria > Pseudomonadati > Pseudomonadota > Gammaproteobacteria > Pseudomonadales > Pseudomonadaceae > Pseudomonas > Pseudomonas sp. FSL R10-1350. The sequence goes on along the minus strand of NZ_WIVR01000033.1, from coordinate 5,442 downwards.
AGGTTTTTGTCCACATTGACCACGCTCAGCCAGTACGGCTCAAGGCCCGCAATGGCCAGCGGTAGCGTCGCGAGAACACCCGCCATGGGGGCTTGTTCAGGGGAGAGGTTTGGCGAGCTTGTATTACCGGCCGCCCAGACCTGGAGCAGGCCGAAATCCAGCGAGCCCTGAGCCACGGAGCGTCCGACTCCCTCACGGTGTTTTGCCAGCGCTGCCGTCAGTTGATCAAGGTCGGCGAAGCGGTCAGAGAGGTTCCAGCTGTGGTTGATCGCGCGTACGTTCTGCGCGTGCATTTGCTTATAGGTGGGCGTGGATGTGTCGAAATGGCCCGGTTCAATGCTCTGGGTTTTTTTGTACACGGGAGGAAGAAAGTTATAGGTGTTGCTGAAAATCCGCACCGTGTTCAGCGCGGCACCATAGGCCACGCCGTGTGTGCCCACGCCATCGCGATTAGCCAGCATTGTGCCCGCCACATGGGTGCCGTGCGCTTCATATTCGATGCCGGCCATGTCGAGGTAATCGTTCAAGTCATCGCTTGAAAGATCGCCAATGGAAACCAGGTAGTGCAGCGCCTCCAATACGTCTGGCGGTAGGTCGTTATAAACGACCTGGGCACGATCCCCGTTGCTGAAAAAGCAGCCATCAGCTAGCTCGGTGGTCAGCTTCTCACGGGTGCAACCGGGGTCTGTCAAACGGGTAGCACGATGGTCTTTGCCTGCGAACTCACCGTGGCGAAGGTCGACACCGGAGTCGAAAATACCCAGATTCACCCCGCGGCCACTTAACCCCCGCGCATAGGCGGCGTCTGCACCGATGGCTTGCAGGCCCCAATCCTGAGTGAATTCCTGGCTGTGCCAACTGGCGGCGTCGTGCAGGCGGCCTTGTTCGTGATAGGCAAGACCGTGTGCTGGCAGCGTCCATAAGCCCGCCAACAGGCCCAGGGTGAGGGTGTTCGCGGGCAATGAGCAGGCGCTCGGCAGTGCTCGCCGCCGAGATTGCGGTACGTTCGACATGGGGATCCTTTGCGTGATTGCTGACGCTGCTTAGCGTGGGCAATCTGCAACAGGATGCGTATCGGACGCGGCGGGGTTGGCCGGGAGAGAGGTCCGGGAGTGTCGTAGGGCAAACCGATTATTCAGGGCGCTTCTTACAGATTCTGCGCCAGCATGGCTAGCGCTGCCCCCAGCATCATCAACGCCGCGCCTCTAAACAGGTAGTGTTGAGCGCGCGGGCTGGCGAGCAAGTGGCGGATGCGCACCGCGCCCAGCACAAAGAGACCGCCGACGATAAACAGCACCGCGATGGTCAACGGCACCAGCACGACGCCCCACGTGTGCAGCGACACCGACTCCAGATTGATGACCAGCGGCAACAGCGCCAGGTAGAACGCGATGGTTTTCGGGTTGCCCAGCGTGATGGTCAGGCCGGACAGCCAGGCGCTGAACAGCTCGCGCTTGTTGATCGGCCGACCTAGCACCACCGGCTGCGGTTTCGCCCACCAGAACTGCCAGGCCAGATAGCCCAGGTAAACTGCCGCACACGCTCGCACCAAGACAAACAAAGCGTCGAAGTAGTGGGCGATCAGGCTCAGGCCAAACACCGCGAAGGACAAATACACCAGGTCGCCCAGGATCAATCCAGACAATAAACTGAAGCCGGGCAGGGCGCCGCCACTTACGCTGCGTGCAACCAGAGCGGCCATGCCGGGGCCCGGTATGGCCGCGGCGACGCCCAGTGCGGCGGTGTATGTCAGTGCTTGAGAGAGTTCGAGCATGATCCGGATTCATCCTTGGCTGAGGGTGTGTGTCAATAAGCATATCCCGCAGGCGCTGGATAAATTGGTCTGTTTCGGTTGCCGGTTGGCTGAATTGGGGTCAAATTTACCCCTGAAAATAATCCACGGGGTATTTATGACCGAACAGAGCTTGAGCGCCATTGACGCCAAAATTCTTGCCGCCTTGCAGCAGGATGGGCGCACCACCAATCAGACCCTGGCCGATGGTATCGGCATGTCGGCTTCGCCTTGCTGGCGGCGGGTACGACAACTGGAAGAGCACAAGGTCATCCAGGGCTATCGCGCGGTGCTGGACAGACGCAAGATCGGCCTCGGCGTGCTTGTGTTTGTGCGGGTCACCATTGACCGCCACAGCGAAGTCGAAGCGCGCAAGTTTGAGCAGGAGGTCATGGCCCTTGAAGACGTGGTGGCCTGCTACAGCATTGGCGGCGATGCGGATTTTCTGCTGCAAGTGGTCTCGCGGGACCTGGACACCTTTGCCGACTTTGCCATGTCGGTCATCCGGCGCCTGACCGGGATCAAAGAGATGCAAAGCATGTTTGTGCTCAAGGAAATCAAGCCGTTTATGGCGTATCCGGTCAAAGGCCCCAAGGGATGAGGCGTTGTGATCGTACAACATCGCGGCTTGTTTAATGGCATGCCCGGTTGGCACTCACGAGGCACGAATCTGCGCGGGACCGCAAAGCGCTATCATCGCTGTACGCACTTAAATCCGCAGATTTAGCCTTTCTGATATTTATTTCATCCAGCGTTTGACCGCTCTAATACGGCCCTTGGCCTATGGCTATTGAGCGGCCAAGGCGCCTCTGTGGGCGTGATTTCAATAAGAGGGATTGACGATAATGTTAATAGTTGTACGATGACGTACGACAAAGCTAAGTGCTGCCATCCTTATCCCCACAACACGTCCCAGGGTGTTCGAATAATGAATCCACAAGAACTGAAGTCCATCCTCTCGTCTGGCCTGCTGTCTTTTCCGCTCACCGATTTCAATGCTCAGGGTGATTTTCACCGTGAGGGCTACATCAAGCGCCTGGAATGGCTGGCCCCGTATGGCGCGTCTGCCTTGTTCGCGGCAGGCGGCACCGGTGAGTTTTTCTCTCTGGCGGCCAGCGAATACTCGCAAGTGATCAAAACTGCGGTCGATACCTGCGCCACCAGCGTGCCGATTCTGGCCGGTGTCGGCGGTTCTACCCGTCAGGCCATCGAATACGCGCAAGAAGCCGAGCGCCTGGGCGCCAAAGGGCTGCTGTTGTTGCCGCACTACCTGACCGAAGCCAGCCAGGACGGTGTTGCCGCCCACGTCGAGGCGGTGTGCAAGTCGGTGAACATCGGTGTGGTGGTCTACAACCGTAACGTCTGCCGTTTGACCGCACCGCTGCTGGAGCGTCTGGCAGAACGTTGCCCGAATCTGATCGGCTACAAGGACGGCCTGGGCGACATCGAACTGATGGTCTCGATCCGCCGTCGCCTTGGTGATCGCTTCAGCTACCTCGGCGGTTTGCCGACGGCAGAAGTCTACGCCGCGGCTTACAGAGCGCTGGGCGTGCCGGTTTACTCTTCGGCGGTGTTCAACTTCATCCCGAAAACCGCGATGGAGTTCTACCACGCCATTGCCCGCGAAGATCACGACACCGTGGGCAAACTCATCGACGACTTCTTTCTGCCGTACCTGGACATCCGCAACCGCAAAGCGGGCTACGCCGTGAGCATCGTCAAGGCCGGGGCGACCATTTCTGGCCACAGCGCAGGCCCGGTGCGCGCTCCGCTGACTGATTTGTTGCCGGAAGAATACGAAGCGCTGGCCGCCTTGATCGACAAGCAAGGCCCGCAATAAACAATGCCCAAGGCCGCTGAGCAATCAGCGGCCTTTTGCGTAAAACCAAGGAGCGGGCTTATGACGTTGATTGAACATGCCGACTCGCCGCGCACCATCCGCCTGCATGCGCGGGATAACGTGGCCGTGGTGGTGAATGACCAGGGTGTGCCTGCCGGTACCGAGCTGGCGGATGGCCTGGTGACTCTGGACTTTGTGCCGCAAAGCCATAAGGTCACGCTGGTCGATATACCCCAGGGCGGCGAAGTGATTCGCTATGGGCAAACCATTGGCTACGCCTTGCAGCCGATTGCGCGGGGGCGTTGGGTCAATGAAGACCAACTGCGCATGCCCACCGCGCCACCGCTAGACAGCCTGCCGCTGGCCACCGAGGTACCGGCCGCACAGGCGCCCCTTGAAGGGTTTACGTTCGAGGGTTATCGCAACGCCGACGGCACCGTGGGCACGCGCAATATTTTGGGCATCACCACCACCGTGCAGTGCGTGACCGGGGTGCTGAACCATGCGGTCAAGCGCATCCGTGACGAACTGCTGCCGCATTACCCGAACGTCGATGACGTGGTGGCGCTAACCCACAGCTACGGTTGCGGCGTGGCGATCAGTGCCACCGACGCTTACATCCCGATTCGTACCGTGCGCAATCTGGCGCGCAACCCCAACCTGGGCGGCGAAGCGCTGGTCATCAGTCTGGGCTGCGAAAAACTTCAGGCCGGGCAGGTGATGCACGACAACGACCCTTCGGTGGACCTCAGCGAGCCGTGGTTATACCGCTTGCAGGAGGCGAGCCACGGCTTTACCGAAATGATTGAACAGATCATGGCGTTGGCCGAAACCCGCTTGCAGAAGCTCGATCAGCGTCGCCGCGAAACAGTGCCGGCCAGCGAACTGATCCTCGGCATGCAATGCGGCGGCAGCGACGCGTTCTCCGGGATCACCGCCAACCCGGCATTGGGCTACGCGTCGGACCTGCTGTTGCGGGCCGGGGCGACGGTGATGTTTTCTGAAGTCACCGAAGTGCGCGATGCGATTTACCTGCTGACCTCGCGGGCGCAAAGCCAGGCGGTTGCCCAGGAACTGGTGCGTGAAATGGACTGGTACGACCGTTACCTGGCCAAAGGCGAGGCTGACCGCAGCGCCAACACCACGCCGGGCAACAAAAAAGGCGGGTTGTCGAATATTGTCGAAAAGTCGCTGGGTTCTATCGTCAAGTCCGGCAGCAGTGCGATCAACGGCGTGCTCGGCCCAGGCGAACGCTTTACCCACAAAGGGCTGATTTTTTGTGCCACCCCGGCCAGTGACTTTGTTTGCGGCACTTTGCAACTGGCGGCCGGAATGAACTTGCACGTGTTCACCACCGGGCGTGGTACCCCGTACGGTCTAGCCATGGCGCCCGTGGTGAAAGTATCGACCCGTACTGAACTGGCGCAGCGCTGGCCGGACCTGATCGACATCGACGCCGGGCGCATCGCCACCGGGCGGGCGAGCATCGAAGAGCTGGGCTGGGAGTTGTTCCACTATTACCTGGACGTGGCCAGCGGCAAAAAACACACCTGGGCCGAACAGCACAAACTGCACAACGACCTCACCCTGTTCAACCCGGCACCCATTACCTGAATCCAACGCATCACCCACTGTAGGAGGGGCCGCCCCGTCTTCGACGCCGCGCTGTCGCGCAGCAAACAGGCCGCCGAGTATCTTCAGCATCCCCCAATCGGTTCCCTCTCCTTCGGGAGTGTATGGACCGGGGACATAGCGAACACAATGTTCGGAGACATCGCGAACACTTTTAATAGGACACATTGACCCCTTA